>DATCEN010000422.1:0-2811 GCA_036510015.1 Aestuariivirga sp. | reverse complement strand
AGAGCGCACCGCGGGTCTGGTAACAGGCCTTGGCCAGGCAAACCCCACCCGGAGCAAAACCGAATAGGGGCGACATGATGCCGAAAGGCATCGGGGCTTTTCCGGCCTGTCGCCCGGGTAGGTTGCACGAAGTGCGTGGCGACGCGCACTCCAGATGAATGGTCATCCAGCAGGGGCAACCCTGTGGACAGAACCCGGCTTACAGGCCAACTGGCATTTTAACCATTGCGCCATTTCAAACCCTTGAAATGAATCGCAATTGAAACGCTTTGTTAACGAAGCTGAAGGCAAATTGGCTTGGTTAACAACTGGTCACCAGCCCTTGCATAGTTTACCTCAAATTCAGCCGCGCCATACGCCTGTTATGTTGCCGGAAGTACTCGCCGCATTGGATTGTTCCAAGGGCGGCGTTTTCATTGACGCAACCTTCGGCGCAGGTGGTTACACGCGCGGAATTTTGGCCAATGCCAAGACCGAAGTCATCGCCATTGACCGTGATCCATCAGCCATCAGCGCTGGCCAGAAATTGGTGGATGAATTCAGCCCGCGTTTGAAGCTGGTGCAGGGGCGCTTTTCTGATTTGGCATCGATTGCCCAAGACTTAGGTCTGGCAAAAGTGTCTGGCGTGGTGCTGGATATTGGCGTGTCGTCCATGCAGCTTGATGAGGGCGCGCGCGGCTTTTCATTCAACAAAGACGGCCCGTTAGATATGCGCATGGCCCAAAGCGGTTTATCGGCGCGCGATGTGGTGAACACTTACGAGCAAGATGAACTCGCCAATATCATTTTCATTCTGGGTGAAGAACCACGCTCTCGCGCCATTGCGCGCGCCATCGTGAAAGCGCGAACCGAAGCGCCATTGCAAACCACTCTCGATTTGGTCAAGGCCGTTGAGCGCGCCACAGGCCCGCAACGCGCCAAAGACCGCACCCACCCTGCCACCAAAACTTTTCAAGCCCTTCGCATTCATGTGAACAGTGAACTTGACGAACTGGCACAGGCGCTTTGTGCAAGCGAAGATATTTTGCAGGAAAATGGACGCTTGGTGGTTGTCACATTCCATTCATTGGAAGACCGCATCGTTAAACGCTTTTTTTCCACCCGTGCCGGCCGTGTGCCAACGGGTTCACGGCATTTGCCGGAAGTTCACGCAGGTGAACTGCCCAGTTTCACTCAAACTGAAAAGGGTGCCATTGCTGCCAGCGAGGCGGAAGCCCACAGCAATCCGCGTTCGCGCTCTGCCAAACTGCGCTTTGGTATTCGCACATCAGCCCCAACCCATGCGCCAGATTTTGCCGCCATGGGCCTGCCTGGTTTAGGGAGGTCCTGATGCTCAAACTGATCAATGCCACGCTGGTTGCCGCCGTTTTGTTTTGTTCATTTCTGCTCTATTCGCAGGAACACGCCATCCGCGATTTGGAGCGTTCCATCGCCAAATCCGAAAAGCAGACCGCCGACGAACGTGAGAAAATAAAACTGCTTGAAACGGAATGGGACTCATTGAGCAGACCAGACGTCATCCAAAAAATCGCCACGGAACAGTTGCATTTGCAAGTCATCCAACCGCAACAATTTGTGCCTTTGGCCGAGGTTGGCACGCATGTGCCACAAAGCCCACCGTTGAAACTGGAAGCCCATAACAGTGATGAAATTGGTGCTATGTTGGAGAAATTACAGTGAGCGCGCTTAAAGGCCAAAACCGTATTCGCCTATTGGGTATTGCCTTCAGCGCGTTCTTTGCCGCTATCTCGTTGCAGCTTGGCCAGTTAACATTGCTGCATCCGCATGAGGTGCAAAGTGTTGACGCTGTGCCCAAGGAAGAGCGTTCGCCCAGACCAGATATTGTTGATCGCAATGGCCGGGTTCTGGCCACAGATCTGGTTGTCTCGTCACTGTTTGCTGATCCACGTAAAGTGATTGATGTGGATGAGGCAGTGGAATTGCTCACCGCACACATTCCTGAACTTGATGCCGCAACCTTGCGCAAAAACCTAAAGATGCCGGGCAAGGCTTTCGTGTGGTTGCGTCGCCAGGTAACGCCCGATGAACGCGATGAGATTTACAATTTGGGTATTCCAGGTGTTGGCTTTGTTGAAGAGCGCAAACGGGTTTATCCTCTGGGCCGCCTTGCTGCGCACATACTTGGCAATGTTGATGTCGATACGATTGGCATTGCAGGCATTGAAAAGTTCTTGGATGATCGGGGCGCAATTTATACAGCCTCGCTGAATGAACCAGAAACGCACAGCACAGCGCCGGCCCAACTCTCAATAGACGTGCGCGTGCAGCAAGTACTCACCGATGAAGTAGGCAAGGCGGTTGCAAAGTTTCACGCCAAGGCCGGTGGTGGCATTATTGAGGATATTGATACTGGTGAAATTCTAGGGCTGGTTTCACTGCCGGATTACAACCCAAACGCCGAAGACAAACGCCTGACATCAGACACGCAAAACAAGATGACTTCAGGTGTTTATGAGTTGGGTTCTGTTATCAAAGCCGTCACCTTCGCCATGGCCTTTGACTACGGCACAACAACACTTAAAACAATCTTTGATACCGGAACGCCATTGGCCATCGGCAAGTTCCGCATCCATGATTTGCATGTGCACAAAGCCCAAAGCGTGGAAGAGATTTTCACCAATTCCTCCAACATCGGCACGGCTAAAATGGCGCTGCAAGTGGGCCTTGATAACCACATGGAATTTTTAAAACGTGTTGGCCTTATGGATAGGCTGATTACTGAATTGCCTGAAAGCGCCAAGCCCTTGCTGCCGCGCAGATGGTCAAAACTTTCATCGGCCACGGCAGCGT
>DATCEN010000421.1:0-5583 GCA_036510015.1 Aestuariivirga sp. | reverse complement strand
TGTGTGAGCCATATACTTGAGATGCAAAGCAAGGGCGAAAGTTACCATCTTCCCGACCAAGATGTTTTAAATCTTGAATTCGTTGGAGATTGGCAACCGCTCAATTTGAAATTCAATCTCATGGCGTTTTTCGTGGATTATTTTGCCATTACATCTGTGTTCCGCCACTTCTCAAACAAATACAAACCATGGCAAGACACTTGGCTTCTCGGCCTCACCCAATACCGCGCCCGCTATGAAGCTCTGCTGGCGGATAGCCCCTGGCCAGTTTTTGTTGCCAGGCGCTTCAACAAAATAGCATTGATTGAAGCAGCTGCATGTGCCCTGCGCCGCATAGATTTCGTTTCACGGGTACGTTATGCCAAGCATCTAGGCGCGCAAAAAATCTAAACGTCGAATAAGTGCGGTTACAAGTCTACCAACCACCCGCCCGGGCACAGAGGCCTTCACCCGCGCCTCAAGCTCATTGTCCCAGAAATTCACTGGCTCACCAGTTTGAATATCATTGAATTGCTTAATCGCCACCCGCCAATCCTTGCGGCTCATTGGAAATATGCGATAATTCTTTGGGTTCTTGCGCCACGCCATGAGGATGAGTGTCTGTTCATCATCCATCAAATCAACACTCAGCAGGCCCGCTAGTGCTGCGTCAATGTCAGCAACAAACTCCGGCCACATCGAGGCGGGCGCAATGCGACAGCCACCTTGGAAATAGACTTTGCCGCGCAGAACCACATCGTAAATCGGCATGTCATCAATTGGCTGCATGTGAAACAGATTGAATTTTCCAGCGGTGTCAAAGCGCCAGGCTTTATTTGCATCAAAGGCCAGTTCATTGCGGCAATAGCCAAAATCCATCCACGCCAATTGCTGGGCGTTCACAACACCAGCTTTCAATGCCGTTAAAGTAAAAATGGATTTCAGCGCGTCCATCACTACATAACGCGGCACGTTATATTCGGGCGAATTCGGCACACGCGTTGAAGCGCGAAACGCTTGTGTCATTTTCGAAGCAACTTCAACTTCCAATACCTTGAGTTTCGGCTCATCAAACAAGTTGGCAATGGTAAAAATCACAGTTTCATTTTCGCGCCCAGCAGCACGGCGCAAATCCAACACTCGCTGTGCCAAATCGGGAGAGGTAAAGATCACCAATTGGTTTTTGATTTTTGCCAGATGCGCGAAATAATCAAAATAGCGCTCGAGTGAACGCTGAAACGGCGAGGCTTTGCCGCCATGTGCCCAGTTCTCGCGACCTAGATCAAAAAAAGCTGTGACGATAGAAATGGAAAGAGGATCAGCATTCTTGCTGGCCCGCGCGCGCCCAGCACCCGGCTTCGGCCAAAATTTCTCACCCACATGAAGCAAGTTGTCTGGAAGTTTTAACACCGGGCAATATCTCCTACAGCCAAGCAGCTACCAAGTTGAGGCGAAAAGCACAACAGCACAGCCGCTGCCTTGCGTTTCAATGCCAGTCTAGTTACAGATGGCGCGATGAGCAAAAAGCCAAAAAGCAAACTTAAACCCAACGCTATTGTGGTATGCTGCACACCGTCTTGGCTGCCTGCCGCAGCTTGCACTTTAAAGTCCTGCGCGGATCAGGGCGGCGCTGAAGTTGCTGATTTCTATGTGATCGCAATGGGCCTCACTGAACAGGATAAAGTCGATTTTCAAAACTTCCAGACACGCCATAAGTTTTCGGCAACAATTATTGAAGGCAAATTGCCGCAAAAACTCATCGATAACGCACCAAAACGTTTCAGCGCCGCTGCTTTCTTGCGTCTCACGTTGAATGAGATTCTTGATCCCACGTATAAGCGTGTGCTTTATTTAGATTCAGATATTCTGGCACTCTCCCCCATGGCCCATATTTTCAAGATGGATTTGGGCGGAAAATGTCTGGGTGCGGTTGAAGATTATCAGTCCTTTCCCAGCATCTTCGGCTCATGGAAAGATCATGCCAGAGCCATCGGCCTAAAAACGGGTGAGCGCTATTTCAATTCTGGCGTACTGCTGATTGATTGGCAGCAAATTCTCAAACGCAAACTATTGCAAACTTGCCTTGCGCGCATAATGGCCCTTCCAAAATCTGGCGGGAAATTAAACTTCCCTGATCAAGATGTGATGAATTTGGTTTTCGCTGGCCAGTGGCACCGGATGCCAACACGTTACAATCTTATATCAATCGTCTCTGATTATTTCCCCGAAACTCCGGTGTTCCGCCACTTCACCAAAGACCATAAGCCTTGGGGGAAGGTGTGGGTGTTAGGTCATGCGCAAGGCCGTCAGCTTTATCAATCTATGCTTAAGGGCAGCGCATGGGCCAATAAAATGGGCGTTCGCGCAACACGCATTGCGCCGTTTGAAAGCCTAGGCATTTTTCTGCGCCGCGCCGATAAGGCCACGCGTGAGCGTTATCGCAGACATTTAGAATCTTGATGTGATCGCGCTGAAGTCCAACTAAGTCTTCAACCGGTAGCCCGTGTGGAAAATCCACCACACGCCAGCCAGGCAAGCGAGCATGAAAACGCCCGTCATCCCAAGCGCAATATTGCGGCTCACATCTGAAACTTCATAGAACGACCAGCGGAAACCACTGACCAAATAGACCACTGGATTGAAGTAACTCACCGTCTGCCAGAAAGGCGGCAATACTTTGATTGAATAAAAGCTGCCACCAAGAAACGTCAGTGGTGTCACCACCAGCAGAGGAATAATTTGCAGTTTCTCAAAGCCATCGGCCCACAGGCCAATGATGAATCCAAACAGCGAAAATGTAACAGCAGTCAACACCAAGAAAGTGATCATCCAAAATGGATGCATGATTGTCACCGGCACAAACAAATAACTCGTCGCCAAAATAATGAGACCAATGAGAATACTTTTCGCAGCAGCAGCACCCACAAACCCTAAAATCATTTCAAATGCCGATATTGGCGCTGAAAGGTATTCATAGATGGTGCCGGAAAAGCGTGGAAAATAGATTCCAAAAGATGCGTTGGAAATGCTTTGACCAAGCAGCGCCAGCATAATCATGCCCGGCACAATAAAGGCACCATAAGATATCCCATCAATCTGGCTGATGCGCGAGCCGATCGCTGCTCCAAACACCACAAAGTAAAGCACCGTGGAAATAACGGGCGAAATAATACTTTGCATGATGGTGCGGAAAAACCGCTTCATCTCATATTCAAAAATCGCAAAAGCGCCACGCCAGTTCATTGTTTTACCAGCCCCAAGAAAATATCTTCCAGCGAACTTTGCTGAGTGGAAATATCGGAATAAGAAATCTTAGCACCCGCAACAGCAGCCAACAACTTTGCCACATCGGGTTTATCGTGCTTTGAGTCATAGTTATAGCAGAGCCTCTGCCCACTTTGCTCTAACACGAAACCGAGTTGCGTAAGTTTTTTTGGAAGCGCTGCCAGCGGCGTATCAAGCAAGATGTTGAGCTGCTTTTGCCCCATCTTTTCCATCAAGGCCTTCTTCTCTTCAACAAGAATAAGTTCGCCATTGGAGATCACACCCACGCGGTCAGCCATCTCTTCGGCTTCTTCGATATAATGCGTCGTCAGAATGATCGTAACACCTTCGTCACGCAAAGCCCTGACCACATTCCACATATCTTTGCGCAATGCCACGTCCACGCCAGCAGTTGGCTCATCCAGAAATAACACGCGCGGTTCATGCGCCAACGCCTTGGCAATCAACACGCGCCGCTTCATGCCGCCCGAAAGCGCCATGATCTTGCTGTCTTTCTTGTCCCACAGCGAAAGCTGTTTCAGAATTTTTTCAATATGGGCATCGTTACGCGGCAAACCAAATAAGTGGCGCGTAAAACTAACCGCACTCAACACCGTATCAAAAATCGGCAAGTGCAATTCTTGCGGCACAAGGCCGATCATCTGGCGCGTCTTGCGATAGCCGCTTTCAATACTTTGCCCACCCACCATAACTTGGCCTGTGGATTTGGTTACAATGCCGCAAATCACCGAAATCAGCGTGGTCTTGCCCGCCCCATTGGGACCCAACAATGCAAAGATTTCGCCTTTGCTGATTTCAAGATTGATATTCTTGAGTGCCTTGAAACCAGTTGCGTAGGTTTTAGAAAGATTTGAAATTGAGATAATTGGTGCCATCGCATGGGCCTATACAGTATCGCGTGAGCTATTCAAACAGGCTTGAAACGCTTTCTTCGCGGTTCATGCGGCCCATGGCTTCGCCGATCAAAGGCGCAATGGGAATAACCCTGATATTCTTAGCGATCCGCACCGCTTCAGTTGGCAAAATCGAATCGGTGATAACTAAAGTTTTAAGTTTTGATCCAGTGATGCGCGCAACCGCCCCGCCCGATAGAACACCATGGGTGATATACGCACTGACGTCTTTTGCGCCCTTGGCCAGAAGTGCATCTGCCGCATTCACCAAAGTGCCACCGCTATCGATGATGTCATCCACCAAGATGCAACTTTTGCCAGCAACATCGCCGATCACATTCATCACTTCGCTTTCGCCCGCACGTTCACGGCGTTTATCCACGATGGCCAGCGGCACATCCAAGCGCTTGGCCAAGGCCCGCGCCCGCACCACGCCGCCCACGTCTGGCGAAACCACAATCGTGTTAGAAAGATTGTTATGCTGTTTAATGTCGCGCACAAACACCGGCCCCGCAAAAAGATTGTCGGTGGGAATATCAAAGAAGCCTTGAATTTGCCCGGCGTGCAAATCCATGGTGAGCACTTTATCAGCACCTGCATGCGTGATGATGTTAGCCACCAGCTTGGCTGAAATCGGCGTGCGTGGGCCGGGCTTTCGGTCTTGTCTTGCATAACCGAAATACGGGATCACCGCGGTGATCCTCTTGGCCGAGGCGCGGCGCAACGCGTCGATGATGATAAGCAGCTCCATCAAATGATCGTTGGTGGGGAACGAAGTGGACTGGATGATGAACATATCCTGCCCGCGCACATTTTCTTGGATTTCAACGAACACTTCCATATCATTGAAGCGCTTCACGGTGGCCTTCACCAGTGGCAGGCCCAGATAAGCGCCAATTGCTTCCGCCAACGGTCTGTTGGAATTGCCGGAAACAATTTTCATCATGTGAGTCCCTCTGCCAATTTGGCGATCCTATAACGAACTGATGACAGCCTTGCCAGAGGCAAATTGCGTGATGAGTGTCAAGTTAGCGATATTGCTCAATAAGCTTAAAGATGCCTTCCCCCGCCGCCTGTGCCGCCGCATCAGCATTTGACCCCCAATCCCCATCCAATGAATGCGCCGGTAATGGGTTGCTTTGGGCCACTGTGCCCAACACGCGCCCCTTGGGGCTGGTCACTGTCCAGGTTATGTGCACGACCTGTGAAGGGCCAGATGGAGCATCCAACTTAACCTGCGCAGTGACAGCCAAAGTGTTCTTGCCAACAGCAGCAACTGGCCAGCCCGCACCTTTTAAAACCTTGCCCATGGCAGCAGAAAGCTCACGGTTGCCTTGGACTGATGCACCACTCACACCTGCAACGGCCACAGCCTTGATGACGGTTGCATTTGGATCAACAGGTTTGGGTGGTGAAGCAGTTGGCG
>DATCEN010000420.1:0-5573 GCA_036510015.1 Aestuariivirga sp. | reverse complement strand
GGTGCAGAGCTATTTAATATGTCAATTGAAATACAATAATTAGCTTGAATTCTTTTCGTTAAATTCAGCGCGGTGCTGTCATCCAAATAGATATCATAACATACTGGATCAATTGGGTGAATTCCAAAAAAAGAGTAATTTGCATATCCTTGCTGGTAGGTAACGCCTGATACCACAACCGGATAGGTAAAAGTTCCCAAGTTATCTGAAAAATTTGCTGTGATCGAAGACAACGTACTGCAATTAGAACCGCAGCTCGTTGAAACGCTGATAAAGCTGTCGGCCTTTGCCGCTGAACCTGCGCCGCCCGCGAGCAAGCCTGCAAGTATGAGGCTGATGGCAAACACAAGCCTACCCATCGATAAAATCGAATTACGCCAAACCGACATGTTATCCCCTATTATTCCCTAGTTATCCTCTAGAGTTTGTTTGCCCTCGCTAACCCTTAGATCATGAAAGGATGTTAGGCACAATGGCGGCAGACCGCAGAAGCCTGTCTATTTTTAGATGGATTGTGGGAAACTTGGGCCAGGTCGCTAATTTGCGTGTCGGATCTGTCCGCTTCGGGTCAAAAGAAGAAGTGACGAGCACCTTTTACAAGTTCCGCTTTCTCGTAAATAGCGGACATTCAAGCTAGACCACAACTTCCGTACAAGTCTTAGCGACAACTTGATCCGCATGGTTTAGAGAGGCGGAAAATTCGCAAAGGAATTCCGCCAATGACCGATACAAAGCCCGATGCCAAGCCAGACCTGCCAGACCATTTGAGCACTGATCCACGCAGCCCGTTTTTCAATGAAGCCGTTCTCGCCCATGAGATTGGCATTCGCTTCAATGGCGTGGAAAAAACCACTGTCGAAGAATATTGTATCTCAGAAGGCTGGGTGCGCTTGCCATCGGGCGGCAAGAGCAAAGACCGCTATGGTAACCCGATGATGGTGAAGGTTTCGGGCAAGGTTGAAGTTTACTACGTCTAAAGAACCGCAAAGCCCGCTTCCCAAACCATTTGCAGCCTGAGGGCCGCGGTTCGGGCAAAATCAGCCGTTAGCGCTTTGCGCCGCGATGCATGCAGCGGGTGGTTTGAAGCTTCGCGGAATATCTCCGCGCCATAAGCATCTGCGACAATAAGGCCAGCCTCCAACGGCATCAGGCCTTGATCCATATCAGGCGGAATGGCGAAAGAAAAATGATCACAATATTCGCGGTATTCAGGCCATTTTTCATCGACATAAAAATCTAACGGTGACGATTTTATTTCAATGATCCAAATCTGGCCTTTATCGCCCAGCGCAATAACATCGGCGCGGCGGCCTGAGGCCAAAGTGAATTCATGCAGCAAAACAAAATTATGATCACGCAATAACCGCGCCACCCCGCGTTGAATGGCCAAGGCCGTGTCTGATTGGCGGCCGTCTGGTTTTAGCACGAGGCCCGGGGCCACCGCTTAATCCTCGTCAAACTTGGAAGCAACCAAAGCTGAAAGTGCAGCAATTGCTTCATCTGCCTGAGGGCCTGAGGCCTCAATCGTTATGCTTGAGCCCATGCTGGCAGCCAACATCATCAAGCCCATGATTGATGTGCCGGGCACACTTTGGCCATCCTTGCTCACCATCACGGTTGCATCAAAACCTTCAGCACATTTGACAAATTTGGCCGATGCCCTGGCATGAAGCCCGCGTAGATTAATGATAGCGAGATCTTGCTTGTGGCTGGCCATTACTCACCCTGCAAAACTTGGCTGGCAATATTGATATATTTGCGGCCAGCATCCTGCGCGGCTGTGGCACATTTCAATAACGCGTTATCTTTGCGAATGCGCGCCAGCTTCACCAGCATTGGAAGATTAAGACCAGCTACAACTTCAACTTGGCCTTCTTGCAAAAGGGAAATGGCAAGATTTGAAGGCGTGCCACCAAACATGTCGGTGAGGATAATCACGCCCGGCCCAACGTTCACCTTGGCTATTGCTGCGGCAATATCAGCGCGCCTTACATCCATTTTGTCTTCGGGGCCAATACATACCGCTTCAATCTGGCTTTGCTTGCCCACAACATGTTCCATGGCGTGAATAAATTCCAACGCCAAACGCCCGTGAGTGACGAGCACCAAACCTATCATTTCTTATTCGCCTCAAAAATCATGTGAGCCAGCTTTGAAAGATGACCTCTCTAAATCATTCCGCGCCAGAAATGAAGCCTTTTACAGCAGATATTGAAGGGCGCACCGCACAATGGCCAGTGCTGCTGGATTGCCCGTGGCAATGGCAATGCGAGGCAGCATGATGCCCTCAAGCTCGGTTTGCTGGTCAATTTGCTCTGGCAGCCGCGCAACGCCAGCTGGCGGCACCAGATCGACCACGAATTTCAAAACCACTGACTTTTTGAATGTGGTTGCCAAAATGCCTAGCCCACGAATTTCAACCAGTCCGGCTAAACTGGCAGGCGGGCTGGCCACAAGTTTTGCGCCACGGCGGTGTAATTTCACCTGATCATCAGCAACCAACCGCGCGCGCAATGCTTTGCGGCCAAGGCCATAACCTTCTGCGTCAACCAGTTGTAAGCATAGTGTTGATTTGCCAGAGCCTGAAGCGCCTCTAATCAGAATGCCGTGGTTGCCGATGGCCACACAGCTGGCGTGAATACTGGTCATTGGCCCGCTTTCCATCCCTCTGGCATGGCAGGAAGTCTGATAATGAAGCGTGCTCCAAGTATGGCGCTTTCGCCTTCAGGGGATTTTTTACCACGGCGATTTTCGGCCCAAATGCGCCCCTTGTGTGCCTCAATCACTTGACGCGAAATTGCCAAGCCCAAGCCTGAATTGTCGCCAAAGCTTTGGTCTGGCCTGTCGGTGTAAAAGCGCTCAAAGATTTTTTCAAGGTTTTCAGGATTGATGCCCGGGCCTTCATCTTCCACACGGGTTTCAACTTCACTGCCCACACGGCGCAGCTTGATGGTGATGGCACTGCCCGGCTTGGTGAAGGAACGCGCATTGTCGATTAAATTTCGCAAGACTTGACCCAATCTTGAATCATGTCCCAACACCATGAAGGGCGAAGGCTGGGCTTTCACCTCGGCTTTAGCATATTCAATCTTGGCGGCTTGTGGTTTGGCAATGTCATTGGCATGAGCAACAATGTTAGAAAGCAAATCATCAAAATTGATCGGATGAACTTCCGCCCGCGCCAATTCCGCATCAAGGCGCGATGCATCCGAAATATCAGAGATCAACCTGTCCATGCGCTGGACATCATGCACGACAATTTCGATCAACTTGGCGCGCTGTTCATCTGTCTTGGCATAATGCAGGGTTTCAACTGCGCTGCGCATCGAGGTGAGTGGGTTTTTCAATTCATGGGCCACGTCTGCGGCAAAGGCCTCAATGGCAGCAATGCGGTTATAGAGCGCTTGCGTCATGTGGCGCAGAGAGCCGGAAAGCTGGCCGATCTCATCACTGCGCGCCGTAAAATCTGGAATTTCAACGCGGCTGTGATTGATGCCACGGCGCACCCGGTCTGCGGCCGCTGAGAGACGACGTATTGGTCTGGCAATGGTGCGTGCCAATAAGGTTGAAAGAACCAAAGCCACGAGCGCCGAAAAGCCGAAAGTAAAAAATACAATGCGTCGTTCGGCCCGCAACACATTATCAATCTCGCCGCCTTGCGTGGAAAGCACGAGTGCCCCTTGAATGGCAAGGAAGCGTTGCACTGGCACAATAACGAGAACCACTGTCTCGTGCTTTGCATTAAGACGTGTTTCATTTACTGTGGCCCCTGCAAGGGCAGCCATGATTTCGGGGCGCGTTTGATTGTTATCCAGCGCGTAATCAACATGCAGCGGAAAATTTTGTGAGAACAACCTATCATCAAGCCAATAAAACGGTTCAGCGATGCGCTCACTCCAAGTTGCTTTTTGCGGAGGCGTGATTGCGGTTTGGGTGATGAGGCTGCTATCCGTAAGAAAATTGCTATCGACCACCAAACTGCCACTGGTGTCGATGATCTGGCCGCGAATGGATGTGTTGGCCAGAAGCCTACGTAACACAGGCCCGGCGCGATATGGCGTGATGGGGAAATAGCTGCCACTCATTGCATTGTCATTGGCATCTCCGGCATAAGTTTCGGGGTCAAGCTTATCCGGATCAATAACGATTGTTGAGGTATCAGCCGTGGCTGCACCTGCAATTGCAGAGGCAATGATTTGGCCTTGCACCATCAGGCTTTCGCTGCGTGCGTTGATCAGGCCTTGTCTCAATTGGTTAAAATAAAGAATGCCAACGGACAGCAAAAGCAATCCCAAGATGTTTATAAGAGTGATACGCGCCGCAAGGCTGGACGGCACCATGCGTTGGGCCCAGCTTCGCCCAACAGGCAGCTTTATGGGCTGTTCAACCCCAACGTCCTCTGGTTCCCTGACGACAGATTGCTCCACGCCTGTCACTGTTCCTTGAAGCGGTAACCGACACCATAAAGTGTTTCAATGCCATCAAAGCTTTCATCAGCCTGCATGAACTTTTTACGCAAGCGCTTGATGTGGCTATCTATGGTGCGGTCATCGACATAGACCTGATCATCATAGGCTGCATCCATCAACGCGTCACGGCTTTTGACAATGCCAGGCCGCAAAGCGAGTGCCTGCAAAATCAAAAATTCGGTGACCGTAAGTGTTACTGGCTGGCCAGCCCACGTGCAGGCATGGCGATCAGAATCCATTACCAATTTGCCGCGTTCAATAATTTTGCTGGCATCGGTTTTTTCCGTTGTATTTTCACGTGCTGCCGCACGGCGTAACACCGCCTTCACGCGTTCGACTAACAGACGTTGCGAGAACGGCTTCTTAACAAAATCATCAGCCCCCATCTTGAGGCCGAAAAGCTCATCAATCTCATCATCCTTGGAGGTCAGAAAAATCACCGGCAAATCGGTTTTTTGGCGGATACGGCGCAGGAGCTCCATACCGTCCATGCGCGGCATTTTAATATCAAAGATCGCCATGTCTGGTGGGTTATCCTGCAAGCCTTGCAGTGCGGCCACGCCATCATTATATTTTTGAACGGTATAGCCTTCAGCTTCGAGGGCCATGCCCACGGACGTCAGGATATTGCGATCATCATCAACTAAAGCCACTTTCGGCATGTTATTTCCGTCCTTGTTGTTGCGAGATGCAGCGGTAAGTATAAAACTAGAACAAATTGTGGCAAGGGTTCTAGAGCATGAGTGAGGTTGGCAACAGCATTAAAAGCCTGGTTTCGTCGCAAAAGCATGGTGTTTTGGCCGTGACCGACCGGCAAACCCACATTCCTTATGGAGCTTTGGTCAATTATGCCTGCGACCACAAGGGTTTGCCCATTTTCCTCTTTTCGGCTTTGGCACGGCACACACAAGCCTTGGTTGTAGATCCTGCCGCTAGTTTGCTGGTCAGCGAACTGCCCCCGCGTGGTGATGTTTTAACCCGCATGCGCGCGTCAATCATGGGCCAATGCGTGAGCCTAGGGCAAGATCAAGCTGCCAAAGACGCTTACCTTGCCTTGCATCCCTATGCTGCTGGCTATGCCGAATTTGGTGACTTCAGCTTTTG
>DATCEN010000419.1:0-3165 GCA_036510015.1 Aestuariivirga sp. | reverse complement strand
AGCTCTGCATTCGCGCATTTCAGGGCTTGGCATAGCTTCGCCTTTTGAACTGTGGAATTGGGAAGAAGAAGTGGGTGCCCCCCATGACGTTCTCGAAGCCTGGCGGAATTTTGATCTGACGTCTCAGATTGCCAAACTTGGCAAGTGGCCTGTTCTCCTATGCAACGATGCCAGTGCCGCCTGTGCAGCCGAAATCTTTTTTGGTCATGGCCGCACCTACCGCGATTTTGCTTATTTTTATGTCGGCTTCTTTGTCGGTGGTGGCGTTGTTCTTAACGGCAGCCTTTATCAAGGCCGCACCGGCAGTGCCGGTGCCATTGGACCAATACCTGTTCCATCAAGCTCAGGCAGTGAGCAATTAATCAGACACGCCTCGCTTTATTTGCTCGAGCGACGCTTGATTAAGCAAGGCCATGACGAATTAATTTTGACGCGAAATCCTAACAACTGGTCAGGCCTCGGACTTGATCTTGATCAGTGGATAGATGACACCGGTAAAAATCTGGCTTACGCAGCACTTTCAGCAGCCGGTCTCATTGATTTTGAAGCGATCATAATTGATGGCGCTATGCCATCAGATATCCGCGAGCAAGTTGTTGCAGCAACCAATCGACATTTTGCCAAGTTAGACCGTCGCGGCACAGCACCTCTTTTGATCATTGAAGGAAGCATCGGCGCTGATGCGCGTGCCATGGGTGGGGCGGCCCTATCGCTAATGGCAAATTTCGCAATTGACCGTGACGTTTTATTTAAAGAGGCAACTTGATGCTAAAAGGTTTAAACCCATTGCTGGGGCCAGACTTGTTGAGAGTGCTGCGCGCCATGGGGCACGGCGATGAAATCGCTATTGTTGACGCCAACTACCCTGCCGATACCGATGCCAAACGGTTGATCCGCGCGGACGGTCATTCTGCAACCACACTTTTGGATGCCATTCTCTCCGTGATGCCACTTGATGAAATGGTGCCCGATTGTGTCTTCCGCCCCGCCGCCTATAATGACCCCAAGCGCATGGAGCCTGTGTTTGTGGATTTTGAGAAGATTGTGAAAACATGGGAACCGAAGTGCCACATTACGGCGCTGATTGGCACTGATTTCTATAATCGTGTCAAAGGCTGTTACGCCATTGTGGCCACATCTGAAGCCAGATTTTACGGCAATATCGTGTTGAGAAAAGGTGTGATCCACCCTTGATCTTTTCTGCTTGCGGCCCGAAGAAGCGCCCATGCTAATCCTTGCTCTTGATACCTGCCTGGCGCGTTGTGCGGTCTGTCTGTTTGACAGCGCATCAGGCATTGCCTTGGCCGAAGAGCACATCGATATGGAGCGCGGCCATGCTGAAGCGCTGGCTCCGATGGTGCAGCGGGTTTTGGTGAAGGCGCAAAAGCAAGTCAAAGATTTGCACCGCATAACTGTCACCACTGGTCCGGGCACGTTTACCGGAGTTCGCATTGGCCTCAGCTTTGCGCGCGCATTGAGTTTAGCTGGTAACATTCCCATCGTTGGGCTTGATACGCTAAGCGCGTTTCGTTTGAGCCATACGCAAAACACTTTGGCCTTGTCCAGCGGTAACAGTGGACTGGCTTTTGTGTTGCGCGGTGGTGGTGAGATTGAACTGATATCAATGAGTGACATTGATCCCGCGGCTTTCATGAAAGGCACCCCTGATCTTAAAGCACTTTCAGTTTGGGCGGCAAAACAAGTGGCACCATTCGCCATGCCAGAACCGGTCTATATCCGCCAGGCTGATGCCAAACCGCAAGTGAGCGTGAAATTTGTGGACGCCTCATCAAGCGCTATTGTGTCGCGCATTCATCACGCGGCGTTTGATCCGGGCTGGACTGAAAAAGATATAACCGAAATGCTGAGCACCATCGGCACCGAAATTGCGCTTGCCGAGATCGCGGGTGAAGCTGTGGGCTTTGCCATCATCCGCAGCATTGCAGATCAAGCCGAATTACTCACAATCGCAACGCTGCCGTCACAGCGCCGCAAGAATGTAGCGGCAACAGTTTTGAAGCATGCCTTCACCAAAGCGCAGAGCTTGGGCGCCACAAGTTTGTTTTTAGAGGTCGCTCAATCAAATAGCTCCGCACACAAGCTTTATATGAAGTTGGGTTTTTCCGAAACGGGTCGCCGCAAGGCTTATTATGCCAATGGTGATGATGCCATTGTTATGGCTCGGAGCCTTGTGTGATCCGCATCGTTATTGCGGTTCTTAAGCTGATCGCATTTTTGTGCTTCACGCCGCCGATGATGCTTTTGCAATGGCTTATTGTGAAACTTAGACTTGGTAATAAAAACTCGGTTCCGCGATTTTACAATCAAATGCTCTGCCGGATCATTGGCATAAAAGTGACCGTCGAAGGAAACCCACCTCAGAATGGCCTAATTGTTTCCAATCACGTTTCTTGGAAAGACATTCTGGTCCTCAACGCGCTTGTGCCGCTCTCTTTAATTGCCAAAACTGAAGTCAGCGCTTGGCCATTATTCGGATCACTGGCGCGGCTTCAGGGCACGGTTTTTGTGAACCGTGAAAGCAAGGGCTCAATCATAGCCAGCCTTGAGGAAATTCAACGGCGGCTGCTGCAAGGTGATGTGTTGGTGCTTTTTCCGGAATCTACAACCCACACCGGAAAATCAATATTGCCGTTTAAATCATCTTTCGTTGCGGCAGCACAGCGCACGGGAACTGAAGTTGTGCCGGTCACGATCATCTATCATTCTCAACATGGCTTGCCACTCACTTTACGCCAAAGGCCGGAGGTTGCTTGGTATGGCGATGGTGATTTAGCGCCGCATCTCTGGGGTATTCTTAAGGGAGGGCCAATCAGCGTGAAAGTCATCTTTCACGCATCTTTGCACCCGGTTGATTTTCGCAATCGAAAGGTTTTGACCAAAACTGCCGAAGCCCAAATCCGAGCCAGTTTGGCGCATAACCTTCACGCCGACCCTAAAATGCGCTAGGTCCCGCCTTATGAGCAAGAAAGTTCTCATCAAAACCTATGGCTGTCAGATGAATGTTTATGATTCATCGCGGATGCGCGATGTGCTGGCCCCGCTGGGTTATGAAAAGACTGAAAATATAGACAGTGCGGATTTTGTCATCCTCAACACGTGCCACATTCGTGAGAAGGCTTCTGAAAAAGTCTATTCCGAACTGGG
>DATCEN010000418.1:0-2765 GCA_036510015.1 Aestuariivirga sp. | reverse complement strand
AGGGCAACGTGCAAGCGCCAACTCCAAAACCAGGTGACGCGGTTACACCACCAAAGGATGGCGGTACAGTCGTGCCTTTAAAACCAGGTGACGCGGTTACACCACCAAAGGGCGGCGCTGCAGTGGTGCCATTAAAACCAGCAGACACGGTTCCGCCCGCCAAATTGGGCACAACGCCAGTGGCACCAAAGGTTGATGCTCTGCCAATTCCTAAAGCGAGTGGTATAGCAAATCCGCCAGCAGTGCCCATGAGCAAGCACTTGCAGGTTACCCCACCGGTTCTGGCAAAACCAATTCCGCCCAAACCACCAGCCATCCAAGTGCTGCCGAAGAATGTTGCGCCAGCGCCACAAATGGGCAAGCAACCCGTTCAACCCAAGGGTAACGCACCAGTCGCTATTCCCAAGCCAGCACCACATCCGCCAGCTGTTATCAACAAGAACCCGCCTCCTCCAGACCAAGCGCCTGCATGTAAGCAAGGCGAGACGGGTTGCCCGCCCAACGGGTAACTAAGGACGCGGAAACCTTATTCGGCGGCAAAGCTTGACCTTTGCCGTCCTTTCGCGCATTTTAGGTTGAATGTTAACCAAACGCCCATATGCCACCTGTGGCATTATTATTATCTAGCGAACATATCGCTGGCTGGGTGCCGCTTTACTTAAATTTGAAAAGTGTGTTTCCCGGGTAGCGTCAAACCTTGAGGAAACGATGACATTACGCATCTATAACACGCTGACGAGGACGAAGGAGGTATTCACCCCCATCGATCCTAAAAACGTGCGCATGTATGTCTGCGGCCCGACGGTTTATGACTATGCCCATATCGGCAATGCGCGGCCTGCCATTGTGTTTGATGTTTTGTATCGCTTGCTGCGCCATATCTATGACCCAGAGCATGTGAATTATGTCCGCAACATCACCGATGTAGATGACAAGATCAACGCGCGGGCCTTGCGGGATTTTCCTGGAATTACGCTCAATGATGCAATCCGACAGGTGACGGAAAAAACTTACGATCAATATCAGAAGGATGTTGCTGCACTGGGCTGCCTGCCACCCACCGCCCAACCGCGCGCCACGGAACATATTCAAGGCATGGTGGATATGATCCGCACACTGATCAATCGCGGCCATGCGTATGAGGCAGGCGGTGAAGTTTTGTTCGATGTGATGGCAATGAAAGACTACGGCGCTTTATCAGGCCGCAAGCAGGAGGATTTATTGGCCGGTGCCCGCATTGCCGTTGATGCCCACAAGAAAAATGCTAGCGACTTTGTGTTGTGGAAACTATCGGCGGCGGATGAGCCAGGTTGGGATTCACCATGGGGCCGTGGCCGCCCCGGCTGGCACATCGAATGCAGCGTGATGAGCAAGGCGCATCTGGGCGAAGTGTTTGACATCCACGGCGGTGGCTTGGATTTAATCTTTCCACACCATGAAAACGAAATCGCTCAAAGCCGCTGCGCCAACGGACCGCATGGCACAGATGTTATGGCCAACTACTGGATGCACAATGGATTCCTGCAAGTCGAAGGTCAGAAAATGTCCAAGAGCTTGGGGAATTTTCATACGATTGCGGAGGTGCTCGCTGACTGGCCGGGCGAAGTGGTTCGATTTACGATGCTGAAAACTCACTATCGTCAGCCGATCGACTGGACCTTGAAGAATTTGGATGGCTCGATGAGAACTCTGTCTGAATTTTTTGTTACAAATCACTTGGCAAGCCCGGTTCCAAAAATGACCGAGGGTTTTTTGGCAGCGCTTCAAGATGATTTGAATACCCCACTTGCTATTGCCGAACTTCACAAAGCCTTTGCGAAAATCGATTTCACCGACTTTTACGGGATGCTTGGCTTTCTGGGTTTCATTGGTGAACTTGAGAAGCCATCGAAGACCAAACAGCTTTCTGGTAACGTTAGCCAACACATTGTGGCGCTCATCTCCGCCCGCCTCGAAGCCCGCAAGGCCAAGAACTGGGCTGAGTCTGATCGTCTTCGTGATGAACTTACCGCCATGGGCATAGAGATCGAAGATCACAAGGACGGCACGACAACTTGGAAAGTGAAGAGATGACACGCGAAAAACTTTATCTCTTTGACACCACTTTGCGCGATGGCCAGCAAACACCCGGCGTTTCCTTCTCGCTGGAAGATAAGCTGTCTGTCATCGAGATGCTGAACCGTCTTGGCGTTGATTACATTGAGGGCGGCTATCCCGGCGGCAATCCAACCGATAACGCGTTGTTCGCCGAGGCCCGCAAATCCAAAGCCACTTTTACCGCCTTCGGCATGACCAAGCGGGCAGGGCGCAGCGTTTCCAATGACGCAGGCTTGCAAACTTTGTTGCAAGCCAAATCCAAAGCCATATGCTTTGTGGCCAAAACTTGGGACTATCATGTGCGTGTGGCGCTTGGCTGCACCAATGAAGAGAATCTTGAATCCATCACCGACAGCGTGAAGGCAGCCATTGCTGCGGGCCGCGAAGTGTTGGTGGATTGCGAACATTTCTTTGATGGCTACAAAGCTAACCCCGCTTATGCCACCGCCTGCGCCAAGGCCGCTTATGATGCAGGTGCCCGATGGGTTGTGCTCTGTGACACCAATGGCGGCACCATGCCGAGCGAAGTGTCTCACATCGTCAGCACACTGACGAAAATGATCCCAGGCTCACATCTCGGCATCCATGCCCATAACGACACTGAGCAAGCAGTGGCCAATTCATTGGCCGCAGTTGATGCAGGCGTGCGCCAGATCCAAGGCACAATC
>DATCEN010000417.1:0-2102 GCA_036510015.1 Aestuariivirga sp. | reverse complement strand
TGGGCCGTTGTGGCCGGCGGCGGTCTGAAGGCTTTGCCTTGCGCTTGGGCGGCAGCCATGCGGCCAGCCATCAGGCCCATGGCAGCACTTTCCACATAGCCTTCCACGCCTGTCACCTGCCCAGCAAAGCGCAATCGTGGTTGTGATTTTAGACGCAGCTGATCGTCTAATAATTTGGGAGAATTGAGAAATGTGTTGCGATGCAATCCGCCCAACCTGGCAAATTCTGCATTCTCTAATCCGGGAATGGCTTGGAACACTTTGACCTGTTCGGCGTATTTCATTTTGGTTTGAAATCCGACAATATTATATAATGTTCCCAATGCGTTATCCTGCCTAAGTTGAACAATCGCATGAGCTTTAACCGTGGGGTTATGGGGGTTGGTGAGGCCCACTGGTTTCATCGGCCCATGGCGCAAAGTTTCAGGGCCGCGTTCGGCCATCACTTCAATTGGTAAGCAGGCGTCAAAATACGGCGTGTTCTTTTCAAACTCTTGGAAGTCTGTTTTCTCGCCAGTTATTAAGGCCGCCACGAAGGCATCATATTGCGCTTTGTCCAAGGGACAGTTGATATAGTCTTTGCCCGTGCCACCCGGGCCCACTTTATCGTAGCGCGATTGGAACCAGGCTTTGGTCATATCAATCGAGTCGCGGTAAACGATGGGTGCAATCGCATCAAAGAAGGCGAGGCCTTCCTCACCCGTCAGCGCGGCTATACTTGAGGCCAAGTTGGTTGAGGTTAAAGGCCCGGTGGCGATAATCACGTTGTCCCATTGCGCTGGAGGGATAGTTTCTATTTCACCGCGTACCACTTCAACATTGGGCAGGGCGGAGAGTAATGCGGTTACTTCAGCGGAAAAACCGTCGCGGTCCACCGCCAGAGCACCGCCAGCGGGCACCTGATGGCGTGAAGCCACGTCCATGATCAGTGAACCTGCAAGCCGCATTTCCTCATGCAACAAGCCCACGGCGTTATGGTCTTTGTCGTCAGAACGGAAAGAGTTTGAACACACCAATTCAGCGAAGTGGTCAGTCTTATGAACCTCAGTGGCTTTGACGCCGCGCATTTCGTGCAGCACCACGGTGCAGCCAGCTTTAGCAGTCTGCCATGCCGCCTCAGAGCCTGCCATTCCTGCGCCGATGATGTGGATGGTGTTGGAAATGCTGAAATTCACTTTACTATTCTTTTCTGAGGAGTCACACAGGGCTCATATGAGGTGATATATGGCAAGTCGCAAATTCTTTTTTATCTGTGCAATTGCTGCCCTGGCGCTCAGTTCCTCGCCAAGTTTTGGCAAGTCTTGCGCAAAAGTATATTCAGATTACCTCAAAATCCGAAGTGGGCATAAAGCGCTGGCGACAAGCGGTGGTGTTCCTATCTCAAGCCCCAATAGACCGGGGTTTTCCTGCAATGCAACGAGCAGAGCGCTGCTTTCGGATGCAAAGCGTGCCGCAATTGCGCGGTGTCAAATTGTAGGCGCTAAAAACTATGACAGTCGGGCCTGTATCGTGATTATGTCGCAATAGTTTCACTCTATAGACCATTAAGTTGAAATCAATTTGCACGCCTCATTTTGCGGTCTGCCAGCACAACAAATCAAGCCTCTTGCGATTCGACTGCGGGCAGGCTTTACCTCGGGCCATGCTCTCAGCTTATGCCGTCGCCGATAGTTGTTTGGTTGAACATCCTGCCGATGTGGCAGATTTGGTGCTAAAAAAGGCCGTTTGGCTTGACATGGTCGCGCCCACCGCCGCCGAAGAAGCACGGGTTGAACGGTTGTTGCGCCTTGATATTCCCACCCGCGGCGAATTGGCCGAGATTGAAGCCTCGAGCCGCCTCTATCAAGAAGACGGTGCCACCGTCATGACCGCCAACCTCATTCGGCGTGGCGATGATGACAGGCCGGAATCATCTCCAGTGACTTTTATCGTCAAGGGCCACCAACTCATCACCATTCGCTATCACCACCCGCAAGCCTTTCCACAATATGTGAAACAGGCGATGCGCCACGCCAATGGCAGCGACCCTTGGGGCGTTTTCATCAGCTTAGTGGAAGCTGTGGTGGACCGCGCCGCCGATCACTTGGAGCGTGTTGGGGTTA
>DATCEN010000416.1:0-3032 GCA_036510015.1 Aestuariivirga sp. | reverse complement strand
ATCGACATCGCGCAAGACAATCTTGCCTGAGTAAACGGCAGATCGCCCGCGCGCGAAGCTTTCAAATGACGCAAGTAAATCGGCATAGTTCCGTCCGTCCTTCATCGAAAAGGGGGCCTTTAAAGTGGCATGAAAACCATAATGCATAGGATCATCAGTGATTGCCCCAAGAGACAACTTCTTCAGCGGGGAGGCATGCCCAAAGGCATCACGCCCAAGCCAGCTTGCGCCAAGGTGATGAAGCCTTGTGCCGGGGGGCGGTGCATAATAAATGGCATAGCGCATCAGAGCTTCATCTCGCGCATCTGTGTCAGTTCAATGTCACTTGGCTTGCTGCCCAATATCAATCTCACGGTCACAAACTCTATGGCGCTCGTCCGCGTGATGAAAAACACCAATGATGGTTGAGCCGCGCGCGCGCGCATCTTCAATCAGCGTCATCACCCGCGCGCGATTTTCCGCATCGAGCGAGGCTGTTGGTTCATCCAACAGCAGAAGTGGAAAATGCGCTGCAAAGCCGCGTGCGATATTCACACGTTGCTGTTCTCCGCCCGAAAATGTCATGGGCGGCAGGTGCCAGAGACGCTCAGGAATGTTGACACGCGACAGGAGTTCACGCGCCTCATTGCGCGCTTCGTCAAGTGCCATTCCGCGATCCCTAAGTGGTTCAGCCACCACATCTTCCGCCGCAACGCGGGGGATGCAGCGCAGGAATTGTGTGACATAGCCAATTGTGCTGCGCCTCAGAGACAAAATTTCATGTGGCGCAGCGGCCACAACATTAAAGATAGCGCCCTGATGCAAAACATTGATGGAACCCGATGTCGCCTGATAGGTACCAAATATGAGCTTCAGCAGAGAGCTCTTACCCTGGCCCGATTGTCCGACAATAGCAACAGACTCGCCCACGCCAATTTCGGTTTCTAATTCGGAAAAAACCGGGATGCGTGTGCCGCCCTGATTGTGGAGGATGAATTCTTTGTGCAGATTTTGAATTGATACCGCCTGAGGCATTGTCACACCGGCAAAACCGACGAGACGAGCAATTGCGAATAGGGCTGTTGCGGGTCTTCCAGGATTTGGTCCGTCAAGCCCTGTTCCACCACGCGGCCATTTTGCATCACCATCATGCGCGATGAAAGCAGTCGGGCCACAGCGAGATCATGGGTGACAAGGATGACGGCCAGTCCAAGATCGCGCACCAGACCGCGCATCAAATCCAGCAACCGCGCTTGCACCGAAACATCAAGCCCGCCGGTGGGTTCGTCCATAAACATTAGGCGTGGAGCGGTGACGAGATTGCGCGAAATCTGCAAACGTTGCCGCATGCCACCGCTATAAGTCCACGGACTGTCATCAATGCGGCTAATGGGAATATCAACACGGCCCAACCACTGTTCGGCGCTCGAGCGGATGTGGCCATAATGCCTATCACCAATCGCCATCAAACGCTCGCCGATATTTGCGCCGGCGGAAACGCCCATTCGCAAACCATCGCGCGCGTCTTGATGAACAAAACCCCATTCAGTGCGTAGCAGATTGCGCCGCGCCGCTTCACTCGCCAAAACTATATCAACCTGCCGCCCATCTTTGCCGTGATAGAGAATGCGTCCGTGGTTTGGCGGCAACAGACCTGCAAGACAGCGCAGCAGAGTGGTTTTGCCCGAGCCGGATTCACCTACAATCGCCAAGACCTCGCCTTCATAAAGATCAAAGCCTATGTCATCGCAGGCGAGCTGTTCTCCAAAAAATTTCGACAGCTGTTGTACAGATAGCAGCTTTTTCATTTCTGCTCCTGTGTCGCGCGACAATGATCAGTGTCAGAGCACACGAACATATGCCCACCTTTGTCATCGGTTATGATCTCATCAAGAAAACTGTCATCAGAGCCGCAAAGCGCGCAGGTGTGATCCCATTTTTGAATCTCAAAAGGGTGGTCCTCAAAGTCCAAACTCTGCACGGAGGTGTAAGGCGGAATGGCATAGACGCGCTTCTCGCGCCCCGCGCCAAACAATTGCAGGGCCGGATTATGATCGAGCTTGGGATTATCAAATTTCGGAATTGGCGAAGGGTCAAACACATATCGCCCGGCCACTTTTGCGGGATAAGCATAGGTGGTGGCCACTTGGCCCAATTTGGCAATGTCTTCATAGAGCTTCACATGCATAACGCCATATTCTTCCAGCGCATGCATCTTGCGGGTTTCGGTTTCGCGCGGCTCGAGAAAACGCAAGGGTTCGGGGATGGGCACTTGGAACACCAGAATCTGGTTTTCCGTCAAAGGCGCTTCGGGAATGCGGTGGCGGGTTTGGATAACGGTAGCTTCTGCGGTTGCCTCTGTTGTGGCGATGCCTGCGGTCTTCACAAAGAAACTGCGCAATGAAACGGCATTGGTTGTGTCGTCAGCACCCTGGTCGATCACTTTCAACACATCCTCCGGCACAAGAATGGCTGCTGTTACCTGCACGCCACCCGTTCCCCAGCCGTAAGGCATGGGCATTTCACGGCTGGCGAAGGGAACCTGATAGCCAGGAATGGCAATGGCTTTGAGTAAGGCGCGGCGGATCATGCGCTTGGTCTGCTCACTCAGGTAGGCAAAATTGTAAGACGCACTGCTCATTCTGCCGCCACTTTCTTTTTGGCGGCGATCTCCGCATGCATCTGGCGCAACATCGCGAGCTCGGATTGAAAATCGACATAGTGCGGTAATTTCAAGTGTTCGACAAAGCCTGTGGCTTGTACATTGTCGGAATGCGATAGTACAAACTCTTCATCTAGCGCAGGTGCGCCACGTTCTTCACCTAATTCTTCGCAGCGCAGGGCCCGGTCGACCAAAGCCATGGACATGGCCTTGCGCTCACACTGACCGAAGACCAAGCCATAGCCCCGCGTGAATTGCGGGGCGACTTGGGTTGAGCCTTTGAATTGGTTGATCATGTCACATTCGGTGACCGCAATTTCACCGATGGAAATTTCAAATCCCAGTTCTTCAGGAGTGAACATAACTTCAATCGAGCCAAAGCGGATCTCTC
>DATCEN010000415.1:0-9503 GCA_036510015.1 Aestuariivirga sp. | reverse complement strand
TGACGGCCAACTTCGGTTGTCGTCCAGCCAGCAATCACAGCGATAAATCCTGCTGGCCCTGCAATCACTGCGCAACGATGCAGCCAGGGCGAGTCATAAAGCTTGTGTCTGGCGCGCGCCACAAGGCTCCAGAGCCCAATGCCAAGCATTCCAAAGCCTAACCCCACCATGATGCGAAATGCCCAAAACACAATGCCCACGGGTGGGCGCAAGTCTTGCGGCACTGATTCAAGCCCTGCCATTGGAGCGTTAAAATCATGCTTCAAAATAAGCGATCCCAACTTCGGAATTTCAAGGGCATAATCCATGCGGTTCTCTGCGCTGTTCGGAATTCCAAATAGGATGAGCGGCGCGCCGTTGGGCGAATTGGTAAAGTGACCCTCCATCGCCATCACTTTGGGTTCTTGATAGGCCAAAGTATTCAAACCATGCGCATCACCGACAATAACCTGAATGGGAACGACAACGGCGGCCATCCACATCGCCATCGAGAACATCTTACGTGCGCCAATATTGGATTTGTTGGCCAATAAGTGCCAAGCACCCACACCACCCACCGCAAAAGCTGTGGTCAAATATGCGGCAAGCACTGTGTGGACCAAGCGATATGGAAAACTGGGTGACCAGATCACATCAATCCAACGATCCTTCACGATATATTGCCCAACGTCATTGATGCTAAAGCCCACTGGCGTTTGCATCCAACTGTTCACCGCCACAATCCAAAAAGTGGAAACAATCGTTCCAACCGCAACGGCCAATGTGGCAGTAAAATGCAACTTACGCCCCACTTTGTTGATGCCAAACAGCATCACCCCCAAGAAGCCCGCTTCCAGAAAAAACGCCGTTAAAACTTCATAGGCCATGAGAGGGCCAATGATCGGCCCTGCTTTGTCAGAAAACACCGACCAGTTCATGCCAAACTGATAAGACATCACCACGCCGGAAACGACGCCCATCGCAAAAACAATTGCGAATATTTTGACCCAATAGCGAAAAAGATTGGCATAAACTCCCTTTCCAGTTTTGAGCCACAGGCCTTCGAGAACGGCCAGAAAACTTGCAAGGCCAATTGTGAAGGCAGGAAATAGGAAGTGAAAACAAATCGTAAAAGCAAATTGCATTCGCGCAAGTTCAATAGCGGTCATGATTGCATCCTTATCGCTGTGCTTCTCACAACAGTCAGGTAAAAATGAGAAGCTTCAGAAAACCGCCTATCGCAAGCAGTTGCACCTCAAGGTGACGGAAAATGCCGCATCAGTCAATCAAAGTGTCGCAGGCGATATTTACTCCACCCACTCGCCCTTACGCATCAATGGTTCGCGTTTGCCATCCTTGAACACACCGTCGACATCAAGCGCGCCCGAACCGATCATCCAATCCACATGGATCAGCGACGTGTTCATGCCGCGCTTCAATTTATCATCCGCACTCAAAATCGAAGTATCTTTCATATTCTGTGAGTAAGCTTGCCCCACAGCGATGTGTGATGCGGCGTTCTCGTCATACAAAGTTTCGTTGAACACAATGCCGGAAGCCGAGATCGGCGATGAATGTGGCACCAGCGCCACTTCACCCAAGCGAGCTGCACCTTCATCGGTTTCAATCATCTTCTTGAATACTTCAGCGCCCTTTGATGCAGTGCCCTTCACAATGCGGCCCTTCTCAAATGTCACCTCAATGCCGTCAATGAATGTGCCTTGATAGGATAGCGGCTTGGTTGAACGCACGATGCCATCCACACGCTCACGGTGCGGCATGGTAAAAACTTCTTCCGAGGGAATGTTAGGGTTGCATAAAATGCCATTCTTGGCGACGGATGCACCGCCCATCCAGATGTGATCATCCACCAAACCCAAAGTGAAATCTGTGCCCGGGCCTTTGTAAGACAATGCCGCGTAACGCTTCGCATTCAACATCGCAGTGCGCTTGTGCAAAGCCTTGGTGTGCAACTCCCACGCATGAACCGGATCTGGTTGATCGGCCCGTGTGCATTTGAAAATCGCTGTCCACAAAGCGGCCAGCGCATCCTTTTCGGGCATATTCGGAAACACTGATTTGGCGTGAGATGGCGTTGCCGCCGAAATCACACACCAGTTGGTGGCGAATCCGGTGATCTGTTCGACCACAGGCTTGTAAGCCGCTGAGCGGGCGCGGTTGGCGCGCGAAACTTTGTCGATGTCTTGGCCCGAAAGCAAAGACGGATCTTCACCGATAATGCCAAGGCGCGCACAGTTGCCATCACGAAAAGCTTCCGCCATTCCGCCGAACAACCACGCGGGCGCTGCGTCAAAAGCCTCGTTGTCAGCATCAGTGTAGCGCATCAAGTTGGTTTTTTCGTCGCTATACAGGCAAGTAACCAGCGATGCCCCAACTTTGTAAGCGTGATGGGTGATCAGCCGCACCAGATCAACCGCTTCTAATGGCGCGGTGATCAGAACCTGCTGGCCCTTGCGCACATTGAGGCCGGATTTAACCGTAAGCTCGGCATATTTATCGAGGAGTTGGGTGTGGGTTTGAGTCATGAATGCAGTTCCTTCCAATTTCACCCTTCCCCCGTTGGGGGAAGGTGCCCGAAGGGCGGATGAGGGTCTTACCGCAATTGCGGGGACCAAGATTTCAAATTCAAACCGGCGGCAAGTCCCTCATCCGGCGCTTTGCGCCACCTTCTCCCGACGGGAGAAGGGTGAAGAGACTTGTATCGGTGATTACGCCTTCACCAAATCTTCCGTGCGTGGCATCGAGATAATATTATAGCCCGCATCCACATAATGAATCTCACCCGTCACGCCGCCAGACATTGAAGACAGCAGATACAAGCCAGCCCCGCCTACTTCTTCCAGTGCCACAGTGCGGCGCAACGGCGAGTGCTTTTCTTGGAAAGCGAACATCGCGCGGGCATCACCAATGCCCGCACCTGCAAGCGTGCGCATTGGGCCAGCGGAAATTGCATTCACGCGCACACCTTGCGGGCCGTAATCTGCAGCAAGGTAGCGCACCGATGCTTCCAGTGCGGCTTTGGCAACACCCATCACGTTGTAATTCGGCATCACGCGCGTAGAGCCACCATAAGTGAGCGTGATGATAGAGCCACCGTCAGGCATCAATGCCGCCGCACGTTTGGTCACTTCCACAAATGAAAAAGCTGAGATCACCATGGTGCGCGAAAAATTGGCTCGCGTTGTGTCTGCATATTTGCCCTTCAACTCATTCTTGTCGGAAAAGCCGATGGAGTGAACCAGAAAGTCAATCTTGCCCCATTTGGCTTTGAGTTGTTCAAAAACGCTATCAACCGAAGCAATATCTTCGACATCACAAGGCATCAAGAAGGATGAGCCAATTGAAGCGGCCAGTGGTTCCAAGCGTTTTCCAAAAGCCTCCCCTTGATAGGTGAATGCGATTTCAGCGCCAGCATCTGAGAGCGATTGCGCAATGCCCCATGCAATAGAGTGGTCATTGGCCACGCCCATGATCAGGCCGCGTTTGCCTTTCATAAAATCAGATTTCATTGGTTCATCCGTTATAGCGTTGCATGATGAGAGTGGCATTGGTGCCGCCAAAGCCGAAGCTGTTGGACATCACTGTGTCAATCTTGGCATTGTCCACGCGTTTGCGTAAAATTGGAATGTCGGCAAATTCTGGATCCAGCTCTTCGATATTTGCGCTCTCAGCCAAGAAGCCATTCTTCATCATCAGCAGGCAGTAGATTGCCTCTTGCACGCCAGTTGCACCGAGTGAATGGCCAGTGAGGGATTTCGTCGATGAGATTGACGGTATATTATTGTCAAACACTTCGCGCACGGCCTGCATTTCTTTGGAGTCACCCACAGGTGTGGAGGTGCCATGCGGGTTGATATAGTCAATCGCGTTGTGAACCGTTGCCATTGCTTGTTTCATGCAGCGCACAGCGCCTTCGCCCGAAGGGGCCACCATGTCATAGCCATCTGATGTGGCACCATAGCCGACGATTTCGCCATAGATTTTGGCACCACGCGCTTTGGCGTGTTCCAATTCTTCCAGGACAACAACACCCGCGCCGCCAGCGATGACAAAGCCATCGCGGTTCTTGTCATAGGCCCGAGACGCTTTTGTTGGCGTGTCGTTAAATTTGGAAGACATCGCCCCCATGGCATCGAATAACACAGACAAAGTCCAATCCAATTCTTCGCCACCACCTGCAAACATCACATCCTGTTTGCCCCACTGGATCATTTCAGTGGCATTGCCAATGCAATGGGCCGAAGTAGCACACGCCGACGTGATCGAATAGTTGACGCCGCGAATTCCAAACGGTGTGGCCAGAACTGCCGAATGGGCCGATGACATCGACGGCGGAACCGCAAATGGCCCAACGCGCTTGGGGCCTTTTTCGCGCGCCGTATCAGCTGCGGCAACGATGGTGCGTGTTGATGGCCCGCCCGATCCCATGATGATGCCGGTGCGATCGTTCTTTACGTCTTTTTCTTCAAGCCCAGAATCAGCAATCGCTTGGGCCATGGAAGCATAATTCCAAATGCCACCATCGGCCATAAAGCGACGCGCCCGGCGGTCCACTTGTTCAGGGTCAAAATTAGGTGCGCCATGAACTTGGCACCGAAAACCAAGCTCGGTGTATTTTGGCGCGGCCACAATGCCACTGCGGGCATCATGCAATGAGGTGGTGACTTCTTGGGTATTGTTGCCGATGCATGAAACGATACCCATTCCGGTGACGACGACTCTGCGCATATCAAATCTCCTTACGAGGCTTCCGCCTGAAACAGCCCAACCTTCATATCAGTCACCTGATATATAGGTTCGCCATCGGCTTTCATCACCCCATTGGCCACCGCCAGCTTCAGTTTACGCAAAATCAGGCGCGTGACGTCAACTTCGTAAGTTACTTTCTTGACCTTGGGTGTCACCATGCCGGAGAACTTCACTTCGCCCACGCCCAAAGCGCGGCCTCTGCCAGGCTCACCCAGCCAGCCAAGATAAAACCCAGTTAACTGCCACAGTGCATCAAGGCCAAGGCAGCCCGGCATCACCGGGTCACCTTCAAAATGGCAGGGAAAGAACCAAAGATCAGGGCGAATATCAAATTCCGCCACAACTTTGCCAAGCCCAGCCGAGCCTTCGGTGGCGCTAACATGCGTAATACGGTCAAACATCAACATCGGCGGCAGGGGTAACTGGGCATTCCCCGGGCCAAACAGTTTGCCTCGCCCACAAGAAATCAGATCATCATAAGCAAAGCTCGATTTACGGTCAGTCATAGAACCCCTAAATTTATTAATAGCATGGGGCTTCTAGCATGAGCTTACCAGCAACGCCAAGCGAGGGTTGAGGGCGTGCAGCGCTAATTGTCTCGCCATCATAAATCAGGTGTAGTGTATCTACAGTGACACCAATTCGTGGGCTGCGACCAACTGATCAGTCAGAACCTGCGACCTTTCGCGCCCGGCATGATCGTATAGGCGGATCAGGAACTCCCGGAGCGCTGATTGCCACTCAATCCATTCGAAGCCTGTCAATTCTGTCTTGTACATAATGTCGTCCTTCCGCATCGGGCCCGCATATTCGCCGCTCGAAGGAACCTCAATGCTTGGAACATGGAGGTAGTGACCCTTAAGGCCAGTTGCCCCGAACTCAATGGTAAAAGGTGGACGAAGTTTAAGTTCATCCCGATAGACCATGAGGTAGTTTTCAAGGGATCTCGTAAAATCCTTCTCAGATGCGATGGAACCTAAGAACGGCCTCTCACCCTTACCGAATGGCCGCTCGCTGACACTCCACAGTTCACCTGACTCGAACACCTGCGTGAAGCTCGTAATTCCATCTCCATGTGGAACGACATTAATTGCTCCCCATTCGTTTTGTGCGCTTGGTGAATGCAAGACGCGTTGGAGTGGCATCAACCTCTTTGCGGCTCGTTTTGCTCCGGTGTTGCCAATAAACAGTTGATCCGCGAATGAAGGATAGAGGCGCATGTAGATTGCTCGACCCCGTTTGAAGCGTAGCTCCTGCTCGCCAGGATCGCCTAAGTTTGCAAGTACCTCCTGAGGCTGAAAAAAGAATGCTGGCTGTCGTTTTGTTGCCTGTGGGATGAACGGATTGTCTTTGCGCATCTTAGCCAACGCATGCCGGATCATGAGACGAAGAATATCTTCAAAGGTCGCCGATAATTTGTCACGTAGGGCGCGGCGCACTCCGTCGGGCGCATCAGGTAAGAGTTCATACTGTGTCGGGTGGCGAAAATGGCCGAGGTCAAAGGGCAACTTCTCAGGTGGCCCAAAGTAAGTGTTCATCACGGGCATCATAGCTTCAAACCCAAGCTCCCTAAGTGCATAGCCATACTCAGTCATCACATTCGGATTTGGGATGAGCTTCCCTCCATCCGTCTCGGCAACGAAAGTTAAGTCAGGAGCGAAGATATCGGCTGCTCGTATCTTTTCTAAGATAGTTTCCGTAACGTGTGGCGTACCAACCACACCTTCCGTGTCAGCATCAATGACGACTTTTGCGTCAATCGATTGGTCTTCCGTCAGTCGCTTTGCAGCGGCATCTAGCGCCTTACGAATAAAAGTTCGATTGATCTCTTGCGGGCGATCGCTTTGCCAGGCGTAGAATACTGTGATTGTTCTGGTTGCCAAATTCGCCGACCTCTGAGCCGTATGGCGACCGCCGCCAATTCAGTCTTCGGCTTAACGCGTGGTACACAGAATTTCAAACAGGAATTTGTTGTGAATAGAAAGGGATAATTTGAATTGCCCTAATTCACAGGCTCACCTGGATAAGCGCCCCAGACCATGTTCTGATCGACATAGCCATCATAGCCAGAGGCGATAATGCGGCACCAGTTTCCGTCACAGCTTTTGATCTCAGCAACCACACCTGAGGCAAGTTTGGCTTCGGCACCGGATTCAACTGATGGGCCGTTCATCAAATTGAGATAAGTGCCCTTGCGGCCCGGGGCGATTAACGCTGTGCGCTTACCAGACAACATATTATGCAAAATCCAACCTTCGCTGCCCTCAGAATCACGCACGCGCCGCCAGCCCTCAAATTCTGCGGTGATTTCAACAGGCAGACCTTTTTCTTGAAATGTGAAAGCCAGCGCATGTTCACTGGACGGGCCTTTGCGCACATTCACTTTATCATTCTTCAATGACACAAAGCGCGGCACGGGAAGGCCAGACGGCCCAACTGTGATAGGTGCTATTGAACTGGTAATCGAACCCGGCTCTTCGGCTTGCTCTGTATGGTGATGTTTGTAGTGTTTGTAATAAACGAGGCCACCAACAACACAGGCAACGGCAAGCGCACAGGCCATAAGGCCCGGCAACAGCCGAGATCGTGGTTGGTTATAGGGCATTGTCATTGCCGCCCAATGTGCCGCCATGTGGTTAACGTTTCCTCAATCAAGCACTTTTTCGTTCACTTTTTACTGATCGAAGATAAAGCGACATTGAGTTGCCTTGCCCTGGGCTTTTCGGCACAACACTGCGAAATAATCAGGAGCAGCCTATGAACCTCACCCGTCGTCAAACTTTGCAAGCCTTGCTGGCTGCCACTGCCATGCCCTTTGCAAGCAGCACAGCCTTTGCTGGCGATTGGGCCGCAACTGTGGCCGCAGCCAAGGGGCAAGAAGTGTTCTTCAATGCGTGGGGCGGGGCAGACACGATCAACGCTTACATCCTCTGGGCGGGCAATGAAGTGCAAAAACGCTATGGCGTGAAAGTCACTCAGGTAAAATTGTCAGACACCGGCGAAGCCGTCAAACGCGTGCGCGATGAAGTGGCAGCAGGCAAAAAAGATGGCTCAGTTGATCTTATTTGGATCAATGGTGAAAACTTCAAAACCATGAAAACCGAAAAACTGCTCTATGGCCCATGGGCTGAAAGCTTGCCAAGTTTTGCCAATGTTGACGTGAAGAACAAGCCCACCACCGTCCAGGATTTTTCCGAAAAGGTTGAAGGCTTAGAAATGCCTTGGGGCATGGCGCAATTCACTTTCTTCGCGGATGGAAAAAAAGTGGCCAAACCACCGCTGTCGATGAAGGAACTTCTCGACTTTGCCAAAGCCAACCCTGGCATGGTGACTTATCCTGCACCGCCAGATTTCCACGGCACAACATTCCTCAAGCAGGCGATGTTGGAAACCGTGGCCGACAAGTCCATCTGCTATCAGCCAATCGATCAAGCCGGCTTTGATGCCAAAGTTGCGGGCCCGCTTTATGCTTATCTCGATGCGCTGAAGCCATATCTGTGGCGCGAAGGTAAGCAATATGCCAAGGCGGCTTCCGAGATCACGCAATCGGTGAGCGATGGTGAACTGCTCATCGGTCTTACATTCAATCCCAATGAGCCTGCGAATTTAGTCGCCTCCGGCAAAATGCCGAAAACCACTATTGCTTGGCAAAATTCTGGCGGTAGCATCGGCAACACCCATTTTGTGGCCATTCCGGTGAATGCAAAAGCCAAAGAGGGTGCTGAAGTTTTCGCCAACTTCCTGCTTTCGCCTGAAGGCCAAGCCAAGAAGGCCAATATCAAGCTGTGGGGCGATCCAACGGTGTTAGATGTGAGCAAGCTGAAAGGCGATGATGCCAAGTTCTTCGCAGACATCGCGGGCCCCGGCGAAGTCTCCATTCCCGGGCCAACTCTGCTTGAACCGGATGCGTCATTCGTAAAACTGATCGAAGATAGCTGGCTGAAAAAATACGGACAGGGCTAGATAGGGGGTCAGTCTGAATTGCAAAGAACGGTCCCACAGAACGGAATGATGGTGACCACAGTTTCCTCAATATCGGACAAGAAGTTCTGGTGACTAAGCTGACGAGATGGGCCAACAGAAGCCAACGTGGCGACCGAGAGCCAGTGGCCAAAGCGCTAAATCTGCGGTCAGCTTTTTACTGTTAGGAGATTAGCGTCGCGCGAGAGACGCCACTTGCCGTCGGGGCCTTTTCGCATCACTGTCAACGTGTATCCAGTCCGTCGAACTGCGCTGCCGCCATGGGGCGTCACGCTCATCTCAATGTGATTTCGGAGGTGCGCCCAATCGCCAACAATTTCAATTTCTTGTATTTCGCTGGTCGCGGCTATCTTGACGTTCTTCATTGCCGCTGAGGCCGCTGCAAATTCTGCTTTCCCGAAAGGTTCCTTACCGGGGACCAGAAAGATGACATCATCAGTCATCAAGTCTAATATGGAACTTACGTCTCCGGTCTCAGTGGCAGACATCCAGCGTTCAATCAGCACCCGGATTGCTTTTTCATCGTCACTCATATTTGCATTTTGCCCAACCTAATTGTGGTCCGCAAGGGGTCAAATTCCGAAGTGACCATCACTTCTTCAGTCTTCGCCTTTCTGACCGAAAGCGGAAATTCAAACTGATCCACCACCCAGGGCTAAGCCCTCTCCCCATCAGCATGTTTTCCATCTAAACCCTCTGCATGTCCAAAAGATTCGACATTGTGGTGATTGGGTGTGGCGTTGTGGGCTTGGCCATCTTGCGTCGCTTTGCCA
>DATCEN010000414.1:0-3158 GCA_036510015.1 Aestuariivirga sp. | reverse complement strand
GCCTGCCATGGCGGCCAACTCGCGTCCGCCCAAACGGCGCAGCACTTCCAACGCATCATCCAAATGACCCTTGTTAAGGGCAATGGCTTTGTTCACTGCATCGGCCTTACGCTTGAGGCCCGCACCATCAACGCCAGTTCCTGGCCCCACCCAGTCTTCGCCCTTGCCGCCGAAAAGCCCGCAAGCCAGTGCGGCGGCAATGGTGGTGTTGCCAATGCCCATTTCGCCGATGCATAAGAGATCACAGCCACCGGCAATCGCCTCCATGCCGTAAGCCATAGTGGCGGCACAGTCTTTCTCGCTCAAGGCTGGCTCAAGCGTAATGTCTCCGGTGGGTTGTTCCAGCGCGAGTTCAAACACCTTCAGGCCGAGATCAAAAGTCTTGCAAATTTGGTTGACCGCAGCGCCATCAGATTGAAAATTGGCCACCATCTGCGCGGTGACAGCTTGCGGATAAGCCGCCACACCTTGGTTGACCACACCATGGTTGCCAGCAAACACCGCAACCACCGTGCGCTCCGCCCGCGGCGGATAATGGTGCTGCCAGCCAGCCATGAATTCAGCAATATGCTCCAACTTTCCCAATGCGCCGGGCGGCTTGGTGAGAATGGCGTCGCGGGCTTTCACTTTAGCAATCGCGTCGCCATCCGCCTTGGGCATGGATTTGAGCAAGGCGCGGATATCGTCAAAGGGCAAGCCAGTCGTCATGTTACTCTCGTTTGCAATAAGGTTTCTTGATTAGCTAGGCGTGAAGCGCTTAACACATAGAAATGCCAAAGCAGCAAAATAATCTATCATGAGCAGCCAACCAGAAATTACCCTGAGCAGCGAAAGACCCTTTCAGCCGGTGGCGGAGTTTTTGGCTTCGCTGCGCTTTTTGACGCGCCTGCCCATTCCCTTTGCCAAAACCGCCACGCCAGTGCCGTTATCCCAGGCGATGCGGCAATTTGGATTGGCGGGAGCTGTGATTGGGGCTTTGATTGGTTTGGCGCTGAAAGCCATCGGCTTTTTCCACATGCCGCTATTAATGGCGGCCAGCTTTGGCGTGGGCTTTAGCCTGCTGGTCACTGGCGCATTGCATGAAGACGGCTTGGCTGACACCGTCGACGGACTGGGCGGTGGCAAGACGCGTGAACGCCGTTTGGAGATCATGCGTGATAGCCGCATTGGCACTTATGGGGCTGCGGCATTGATGCTGGCGCTGATGTGCCGCGCTGGGGCCTATATTGACTTGCTGGGGATGGCCTACGGCCAAACGATATTGGTGTTGGCAGCATGTGGCGCTTTCTCTCGCGCCATGGTGGTGGATTTGCTTTGGGCCACAAGGTCCGCCCGAAGCGATGGACTTTCCGTCCATGCCGGAAGGCCCAGCCGCAACACGGCACTGTTTGCCATCATCTCGGCTGCGGCCATTGCCATATGGGCGGGGGTGGATATTGCGCCAATGGCTGGCGTTGAAGCCATTGGTGTTGCACTTCTTGTCACCGCCGGAATGAGGATGCTGGCCACTAAACTGATTGGTGGGCAGACCGGAGACATATGCGGCGCCACCCAAGTTTTATGTGAACTGGCAATGCTGGCAACCTATCTATCAACCATTCATTAACTCTGACTTTCGGATTTTGCGTGGCGTCAACCATTCTTCACCTGCGCTGGCTTTATGCTTGGCGCAACATGCTCAATAAATCCCTACGTTCAAGTTTGGCTTTGGCGTTTATCCTGACCATCACGGCGGGCCTGCCCACACTGCGCCCGGCCGTGAACGCAACAACGCCATTTCAGCTGATGGCGATGACTGAAATTAAAGGCGGCCAAAACGGACATTATGTGGTGAAGGCATTTATCAACAATCAGGCCATTTCAGTTTTAGTGGATACGGGAGCTTCAGCTGTGGCATTAAGTGCGCATGACGCCGAGCAAGTAGGCCTGCATCCTGGATTGCTGACTTACAACGTGACTGTCGCCACCGCCAACGGCACGGTGAAGGCGGCGCGGGTGAAGCTTGATAAAGTGGAAATAGATAGCGTACGCGTTGATGATGTAGACGCTTTAGTGATGCCGGAAGGTGCTCTCTCCGGCACACTATTGGGCATGAGCTTCTTGTCCAGGCTTTCCAGCTTCACGTCCGAAGGCGGCAAGTTGACGCTAAAGAACTAGCACGTTGACCTTCAATGCCGCCTGCCTTAACCCGCCCAGAAATGGTTGATATTGAAACCCCACCTATCGTCACCCCATGTGTGAAAGTCTGTGTGATTGATCCGCAAACTGATCTCTGCATCGGCTGCGCAAGAAACCGCAATGAGATTGCACTCTGGATTGACATGGGTGATGCAGCCCGCGCCGAAGTGATGACGCAATTGCCTGAGCGCATGGCCAATTTGACCAAAGGCAAAACGCGGCGTGGCGGTAGAGCAGGGCGCCTATCGCGGGGTGGATAAGCCACTGAATTCTTGACTCACTTAAGTTGTTCGCGCACGCTGGCGACTCAGTGAGTGGCGTGGCTTGCAACTTTCAAACACATCAAGAAAACTGTGGGGAAATCACATGGCTAAAGCTAAAGCACATCAACTGTATGTCGAACGCGAAAAGAATGGTAAATGGGCGGTTCGTCGCAAAGGCTCGGAACATGCAAGCCATGTATTGCCAACCCAAGCTGCGGCCATTGCCAAGGCGCGCAAAATGGAACCAGGTGGCAAGCCACTAGTCGAGCGCGCGCGCACCACCGCTGGCGGCCATAAAGGCAAATGGCGCAAGGCCTGAGAAGTTAGCGCGCCCACTGAATTTAAACATGACCTGAAAAATCACCTTGGAATTGATTTCAAGGCGAGGGTTATTTCTTTCTCGTGTTTGCATTGTAGCGATGGTGTTTTAATTCATCCCCTCCTCAAGCCGCAACAAGCCTCGCTTGTTCCTCAACCGCCGCCAAAGCCTGATAGAGCACTTCAACGCCAGCGCCATGTTTCTGGCCTTCAACCGTCAACACCTGCCGCCAAAATCTGCCGCCCGCTTGGGCGTGATACAGCCCCAACATATGTCGCGTGATGTGATGCAATGGTGCGCCGGTTGCAACATGCTGCGCGATATATGGCAGCATGGCTTCAACTGCATCGCGCCTTGTGGCCACTGGCGCAGGCTTTCCTAGAAACAGCGGATCAACT
>DATCEN010000413.1:0-2594 GCA_036510015.1 Aestuariivirga sp. | reverse complement strand
CCAAACTCCCACGCATCGGCAAACAATCCATGACCAATTGAAACCTCGGCCAAATTGGGCAGCGCCTTGACCAAAGCCGGTAGATTGGCGCGGGTGAGATCATGGCCGGCATTCAGCCCCAAGCCAGCCTTTGCTGCGGCCTGTCCTGTGGCCACCACGCGCTTAAACTCATATGCTGCCACACTGACATCCACAGCGCCACCGTAAGGGCCGGTAAAAATCTCCACGCGGTCAGCGCCAACTGCTTTCGCCGTTGCAGGTGCAGCCTCATCGGGGTCAATAAAAATCGAAACGCGCATTCTACCTTTGTGAAGTCGGTCAACAATTGACCCGAGAAAATTATGCTGCGTTGAAAAATCCCAACCGTGGTCTGATGTCGCCTGCCCCGGCTTGTCCGGCACTAACGTTACTTGTTCCGGCTGATGTGCTTCAACCAGGCGCATGAACTCATCATCGGGGTAACCTTCGATATTGAACTCGCGGCCCGGAAACTCATCTACCAAAGCCCGCAGCAAGGGCACATCAGCACGCTTGATATGGCGCTCATCCGGGCGTGGGTGAATAGTCAAGCCCGATGCTCCTGCCTCAAGTGCGATCCGTCCAAGCTTGAGCACATCCGGCCAAGACACGTCACGGCGATTGCGCAGATAGGCAACGGCATTGAGATTGACGGAAAGTTTGCAAGGCATAAGCCCATCATAGCCACGCCCATCAAGAATGGAAGAACCGATTAAGTTGTAGTTACATCGCTATCGACTTTGGCCTTGCGCCTTCGCTCAATGAAACCCACGGCAAAAACTGCCACTTCATAAAGCGCAAACAGCGGTATCACCATGGTGATCATCGAAATGGGATCAGGCGGTGTGATAATGCCAGCAAGTATGGCAACGCCGACAAGCGCAAAGCGTCTGCCCTTTTTCAACATCTGTTGCGATACAATGCCAATTTGGCCCAGCAACGTCAGCGCCACAGGCAGTTGGAACGTAACGCCAAAGGCCAAAATCAGCGTCATCACAAAATCAAGATACGCCTCAACATCCGGCATCAATTGAATGCCAGTGCCGCCCTGGTTGACACTGTCAGCAACGCTAAAGAAAAACTTGATCGCAACTGGCAGCAGGAAGAAATAAACCAGTGCAGCACCCAGCACGAAGAAAATCGGCGTGGCAATCAGATAAGGTAAAAAGATATTACGTTCATGTTTGTAAAGGCCAGGGGCAACAAACAAATAGACTTGTGTGGCTATGAGGGGGAACGCCACGAATAACCCACCGAACATGCCAATTTTGATTTTCACCAAAAACACGCCGAGCAGCTTGATTGAGATCAGCCCCACATCATGGCCTGTGCCTTGCTTGAATGGCAGGATGAGGATGTGCAGTAAGTCACTCGAAAAATAAAAGGCGATAACAAATGCAAACAAAAAGCCGCCAAGGCTATAGACGATGCGACGACGCAGTTCCATCAGATGCTCGCCCAACGGGGCTTCTGAGGCATCAATATCAGATTGGCTCATGCGCCTTTTCCAAGCTCAAGCTTTTTGCCAAGCACGCGGGTTTCACCGAGCCCGTCAACAAACTTCAACGATCCACCGTTTGTGGTGGACGCATAAAGCGCTGGCGTTTCTGCAGGTGTGGACGAAGCAATGGACGAGGGTGCCGCAGGCTTCGCAGGTCCTGAGGTCGCCGATGCGATAAGAGCGGTTTGCATGGGAGCCATCACAGCAGATACACCAGTAGCAAGTGCCGCTATGTCATGGCGCACGCTATCAAGACCGGAGTCTTTCATTGCAGAATCCACTTGACCCTGAAATTCACGCGCCATGCGCCGAAGTTTGTTCATGCCTTGGCCGAGCTTAGCCAACATCATGGGCAAGTCCTTCGGGCCAATCACCACGACGGCCAAAATGACAATCACCATTATGTGCGAAAAGCTTAAACCAAAATCAAACATAGCTGTGCAATCAGATCAACACGAAAGGTCTGTTAGCTTTTCACTTTGTCCGTAGGCTTGTTCACGGCATCTTCTGCCGAGGCTTGCAACGATTTTGCATCCGTATCATCGTCAGCCATGCCCTTTTTGAAGCTTTTAATGCCCTTGGCCACATCGCCCATCAAATCTGATACCTTACCCTTGCCGCCAAACAGCAAAGCAACCACGGCGATGATGATAACCCAGTGCCAAAGTGATAGTGAACCCATAACGCAATCTCCCAAAATAAGTTTCGTTTAAACTATAGCTACGCCAGCAGGCTTTTTAAAGGCCTAAAGCAGCTCACCAAAATTGATGTCATTTCAGGCTTAAGGCACCAGTATGCTCGCCCCGGTGGTGCGCCTGGCTTGCAAATCCGCGTGCGCCTTGGCTGCATCCGCTAAAGCGTAACGCTGATTGATGCGGATTTTCACCTTGCCAGAAGCAACCATCTTCACCACATCGCGCGCCGTGGCCTTAAATTCAGCCTCGGTTGCTGTGTAATTGTAGAGTGTAGGCCGCGTCACATAAAGCGATCCCTTGGCCGACAATTGCCCCATGTTAAAATTCGTGATCGGGCCAGAAGCATTGCCGAATGAAACCAAAAGCCCGCGTGGCCGCAA
>DATCEN010000412.1:0-6742 GCA_036510015.1 Aestuariivirga sp. | reverse complement strand
CAACAAAATTCGTTTGATAAATGGCACGTTGCGCACTTATGGCCGCAAGCCAGTTGCACCCGGCGTTTCGCCAATGCGTGATGCAGCCAAAGTTATTGCCCATGATGTGATGCAGGCGGTGCTTTCGCCCTTACGCAAATCGCAACGCCTAAGAGTTTTCCTGCGTGGGATAATCTACGGCAAAAAGGCCAATTATTATCTGAAGACGCAGAAACAGGGGATGTGAACTGGCATTTTTGTAACCCAGTATGCAGAATCCGTCGTTTCGGGCATTATTACTTATCTTACGCAGTAGGGGCTTTGGGTGAAGTGACCCAGATCCGATGACTGATTATTCGCCCTTTAAGCTGGCGAATGGTCCGAAGGGCACAGGCATTGAACTGAGCTACCGTCTGAACACTGACAATTAAGATATAACTGAGGTCAACGCCCTCATCTCGCATCGGTGGCGTGATGCCATCTTTGCCAACGACAACGGATTGGGCTGAAGTTATCCTAGGCCTTTATGGCAATGTCACCAAATGCCGCGTCAGCAATTTATAAAATCCATCCGCATCGAGTCCGCGCACAAAATGAATGTTGCGTGGGCGGTTGGTCACCTGCCACCAATCGACAACGGTTTGACCCATGGTGAGTTCACTCTCACATTCAATTTCCACATTTACATCCTTGCCACTGAACATTTCTGGGTGAAGCAACCAAGCAATCACACACGGGTCATGCAACGGTCCGCCGTCTGAGCCATATTTTTTCACATCAAAGCGCTCAGAGAAACCCAGCATCATCGCCGCTGCTGGGCCGGCTCTATTTTTCATTTGGCGAAACGGTTCAACGCGCGTGCGCGTGGCGATGGCCTTGTGGGTGCAATCCAGCGGGATCAAAGTGATCGGCGCTCCACTTTGGAACACGAGACGCGCGGCATGAGGGTCAACATAGATATTAAACTCTGCCGCTGGCGTGATGTTGCCGCCTTCTGACCAGCCGCCACCCATCGCGATGATGCGCTTTATGCGCGAGGCGATGCGTGGTTCTTTTACAAGTGCAAGTCCGATATTGGTGAGGGGGCCAAGACAACACAGCGTTACAGTTTCAGCATAGCTGCTCATCAATGTTTCAATTATGAAATCAGGTGCAAATTGTTTTTGCAGCGGCATTTTAGGTTCAGGAAGAATAGGGCCATCCAAGCCAGTTTTGCCATGCACATGTTCTGCGGTAATCAAGTTTCGCAGCATTGGGCGCGAGGCTCCGGCGAAAACTTTTGTTTCAGGCCTTCCTGCCAGCTCACAGATTTTGCGGGCGTTCACTTCAGTCAAATGCAGCGGCACATTGCCCGCCACCGCTGTGATGCCAAGCACCTGAATATCTGGCGAGGCCAGGGCCAACAAAATGGCTAGTGCATCGTCTTGGCCGGGATCAGTGTCGATGATTATAGAATGTTTATGCACTTTTTTCTTTCCTGCCTTTGGCAGGAATTTTGCGCAGATGATAGGTGAGTGCAAGCGAAATACAGTGGCGAAGTGCAGCCACGGGCAATTTTTCGTTCACATCCAGAATGATCGCACGGTTGCCTTCAAATTTGAGTTCCTTTGCATAATGGGTTTTGAACTGGTCAATCAAACCGCTCTGGCAATGAAAATACATGGCCACAACATTCGCGTCATTACGTTTGCCGTCTATGCGAAAGGTGCTGCCACTTTTCTCAGTCAGAAAGCTGAATTGGTTCCAGCGCAAGGCCTCGGTAATCTCGCCAACTTCTGGTAGATCACCAGCGGTTTTGTGAACGAGCTTGCGCAGGTGTGTGAGCAGTTTTTGCGCCTTGAATGAATAAGGCGCAATCGCTTCGAGGAAAAGGTTTTTGTCTCTCATTTGCCGACAGGAAACTCAGGGAAATAGCGTTGCTGCATTTCGCCTAGATAATTCATTAGCACGGGACGCTGGCGGATATAATCTCCCAGTTCGCTTTTGAAGAATGGGCATTCTGCCGCCCAAATAAATCCCAATACACTGGCATCAACGTCGCAGGGCTTGTTGCCCAAAAGAAATCGGTTTTTCTTCAACATGGCCTCAATGGCCACAAGATCGCCCTTTGCGAGTTCAAAACGTTCCTCCACCGTGTGGCGACCAAGGCCTTGCAAATCATGCGTCTTGGCCACTTTCTTGCGCACCATGCGCGCTATGAGTGGGCGAATGGGTGCTGGCACAGCGGCGAAAAAATTATATGGGCCTTTCCAGAAGTTCTCATCCCGCAGCCAGCGGATGTTCATAGATAGAAAATAGAAATGTTCTTCCAACATGCGCGAGATTGCCCAACCTTTGGCCAAATCGGCTTCGCTATAGCCTTCGGAGAAATCCACGCCATGTGCTGTTTCCAAATGGCGCTGAATGAAGTGGCTATCTGCAATCACTTTGCCGCTATCCACCAAATATGGCGCTTTGCTTTTGGGGGCCTGTTTAAAGCTCATGCGCGCTGTTTCAAACGCCAAGCCAGACATTTTAAATAACGTCAAAGCTTTGATACAAAAGGGACTGCCGTCAGGCAGACCAAAATGTGGGCCAAAAACGTGAAGCGTGAGCATGATATTCTCCTGTTGTTGGGATTGCCATACTGCCACGCTGCTGACAACATGGTGTCAGCAGTGGTGGAGTAAGACACGATTATGAGACGCGCAGACAGACTTTTGAGGGTGATCCAAGTTTTACGCCGCCACCGCAGGCCGGTGACGGGCAGGCGCATGGCTGAGGAATTGGAAGTTTCGCTGCGCACACTTTACCGCGACATTGCTGATCTGATCACCGATGGTGTGCCCATTCGCGGCGAAGCGGGCGTGGGCTATGTATTGGGCGAGGGTTATGATCTGCCGCCTTTGATGTTCAAGGCGGATGAATTGGAAGCCATTATGCTTGGCCTCTCATGGGTGCAGAGGCGCGGTGATAAAGCGCTGCAACGCGCGGCACTTGATGTGGTCGGAAAAATCGGTGTGGTTCTGCCTGCGTCAATGCGTGGTTCATTGTTTGATGCACCGCTTCTCACACCGCCGGGTTTTGCTGTGGTTGAAGATAGCGTTGATGTGAGCTTGTTGCGCTCTGCCATGCGCGCCCAAAACAAAGTTCTGATCTCTTATCAAAACGAGCAGGGCGGACAAACCGCGCGCGTGTTGTGGCCCATTGCCATTTCTTATTTCGATGTTCAGCGCTTGATCGTGGCGTGGTGTGAACTGCGCCAAGGCTTTCGCCATTTCCGCACTGATCGGATTTCGGAAATGCGTGTGTTAGAAGAAAAATATCGCGAGCCGCGTCTGAAGCTTCTAGCGCGGTGGAAGAAAGATCGCGAGGCAGAAAATTATAGTTCTAACTCTTGAGCGTCGCGGAATTCGAGAATATCACCCGGCTGGCAATCCAATGCCTTGCAGATGGCTTCAAGCGTTTCAAAGCGAATGCCCTTCACTTTGCCTGATTTCAACAGCGAGATATTTTGTTCGGTGATGCCAACAAGTTCAGACAAAGTCTTGGAACGCATCTTGCGCTTGGCGAGCATGACATCAAGATTTACGATGATGGGCATTAGATGAAGCCCTTGTTTTCCGCATTGATCTCTGCGGCGGCATGATAAATGTGTGCAAGGCTTAGGATGAATACGCCAAACAACAGATTGAGCAGGTCCTGAGGGGCGAAGAAATTCCAAATCGGCAGGCTATAAAAATGACCAGGTGATAGAAGCCAGGCGGAAATTGGTCTCATAAGAATTCCCACGATAGTTGCAAAAAGGGCTACTTGACCAAGGCGTTTCATGCGCAGAGCGGCGGCTTCGGATAAAATGTCACCTGTGAGATAAAACCTTGTCAATTGCCAACCAGCAAAACCAATTGGTGTGGCACAAAGCCAGCTAAAAAGGTGGACCCATTGGCTGGCGACATAGGATTGCGCAGTGATGGGATAATCCTTGAAGGAGGACAGGGCGTTCAATTTGGCCACGGCCGCGTCAGCACCAAGGTATGACGTCACGATGATTGCGAGAAGCCAACCCAACCAAATAATCAACATCCACCGAATGCTCTGGCATATCCAGCCAATCTTCTTTTGCAGTTTTGTTACATGTGGATTGGGCTGGATTTCTGAAGACATGGGATCACCTTTTGTTTGCCAGCCACTCATCTCACATAAATAAATGATTGTCAAACGATAATAAATATATTTATTGTAATGTTTTTTGAACGACAATCGAATAAAGTCTATGCTCCTCCACCAAAACCCTTGCGGCCAAAGTCTCCGCCGTATCACCAGCGACAATCGGCACACGCGCTTGAGCAATCACCGGCCCTCCGTCTAATTCCGCCGTTACCCAATGCACCGAACAGCCCGCCTCTTTATCGCCAGCTACTATGGCGCGTTGATGGGTGTGCAGGCCTTTGTATTTGGGCAAAAGGGAAGGGTGGATGTTGAGCATTCGTCCCGCCCATGGCGTTATGAGCACAGGAGTCATAATTCGCATGAAACCAGCGCAGGCGATGAGAGCTAGGTTCTGGCTTTGCAGATACTCATTCAGTGCCGCGTCAAAATCTTCGCGAGTAGCGTAATCTTTATGACTGATGGTTTTGGTGGCGAGGCCTTGGTCTTTAGCCCAAGCGATGCCGCCTGCATCAGCTTTGTTAGAAGCCACGCAGACGACTTCAAACGGACTTGCGGCTTCTCTGCCAGCGGATACCAAAGCCTTCATATTGGAGCCGGTGCCTGAAATTAAAACACCGACGCGTTTTTTCATTGTGAAAGCGAACCCGAATAAGCCACCTGTGGTTCCTTGGCTTTGCGCTTGCGGATCACGCCAAGTGTCACAACCTTTTCACCCGCCTTTTTGAAACCAGCGGCAACTGTCTTGGCATCCTTGGCGCTCACCACCACAATCATGCCCACGCCGCAATTAAACGTGCGCAGCATTTCGGCTTCGGTCACGCCGCCTTGGGAAGCCAGCCAGCGGAACACTTCAGGAAATGGCACGGCGTTTAAATCAATCGCCGCCACAGTGCCCTTCGGTAAAACGCGCGGAATGTTTTCGGTGAAACCGCCGCCTGTAATATGGGCAAAGGCTTTGATGGCAGATTTGGTCTTCAACATTTTCAAAATGGATTTCACGTAAATCCGCGTGGGCGTAAGCAACGCTTCAGCCACGGTTTTGCCCTTAGCAAAAGGGGCCGCATCATCCAAGTGATAGCCGCTCAAATCAATAATCTTACGGATAAGGGAATAGCCGTTGGAGTGTGGGCCAGATGAGGCTAGCCCAAGGATCACATCGCCGGCTTTCACATCTTTGCGTGGCAAAATCTTTTTGCGTTCAACCGCACCCACGGCAAAGCCTGCAAGATCATAATCGCCGCCGTGATACATACCGGGCATTTCTGCGGTTTCGCCGCCGATAAGCGCACAGCCTCCTTGCTTGCAACCCTCGGCGATGCCTGCAATCACATCACGCGCGGCAACCACGTCTAATTTACCGGTAGCGTAATAATCTAAGAAGAAAAGCGGCTCAGCACCTTGAACCACAAGATCATTCACACTCATCGCCACCAGATCAATGCCGACGGTGTGATGAATATGGGCGTCAATGGCGAGTTTCAATTTCGTGCCCACGCCGTCATTGGCCGCAACCAGAACCGGATCTTTGAAGCCGCAGCGCTTCAGATCAAATAAGCCGCCAAATCCGCCCAAGGCGATGTCAGCACCCTTGCGCTTGGTGGATTTGGCCAAAGGCCTGATTAAATCAACCAAATCGTTGCCCGCGGTGATATCAACCCCAGCGTCAGCATAGGAAAGTGAGTTGGATTTTACCGTCATGCCACGTGTTTGCCTCAAAGGGGTGAAATGTGCCAAACACCTAGCAGATTCTGAAACCCAATAAAGCCCCACTTCTGTATAAAGTTAGATTGTGAATTGATGAGACTTTATCTTGCGATAGCCGTTTTGCTTGGTCTTGCAGCGACACCCAGCCTTGCCGCTGGGCCGGTGGAGACCAACCCCTATGCTGTGCAAGGGGTGGTGATGGATGAGCAAGCTGTTTCGGCCAAGGTCGCCAAAGATAAGGCCTTACTTAATGTGCAGCAAGTGGCCTTGGTAAAGCTTGGTGAAACTCTGGGCGGCGATGAGGTGTCTTTGGCATTCGCACGGATGAACACCAAAGAGGTTTTGCCCCTGTTGAAGTCACTCTCAATTGAACAAGAATCCATAAGTCCGGGCCATTATGATGGCACATTCACGGTGCGTTTTCTGCCAGATCGGCTGAAGCCACTGCTACAAAACCTCGGGGTGAAGCTTCCGCCTGAACAGGGCCCGCCGATGATGATCATTCCGGTGTGGATGGATGATAAGGGCCAGATGCAAATGTGGGGCGAAAATCCTTGGCGTAATGCTTGGCTGGCACTTAACGCGGCCCAAGCACAAATTCCGATTGTCATTCCGCTGGGAGATGCAGAAGACCAAGCCACGCTCATGGGTGCTGATGTTGTTGCCAATGATGTGGTGAAGCTTGAAGCCCTGAGGCGGCGTTATGATGTTAAAACAATGCTGCTGGCTACCGCACAGGTGGCCCCCGGCGGCGGCATTCACGCTCATGTGGTGGGGGATTCACCGCTTGGTAAAATCACCATCGACAAAGTCTATACAGCCGACAGCAAGGTGGTTGCGGATTCCGCTTCAGTGGCGGCACAGCGTTTCCAAACCTTGATAACCGATAAATTCCGCTCTGACCAAGCCA
>DATCEN010000411.1:0-2582 GCA_036510015.1 Aestuariivirga sp. | reverse complement strand
CTCAAACGCAAAGCCGATGCTGTGAATAAAGCGATCCTACTGAATAAGGGCCATTTGCATGACGCGCTGGAAGTGTTGCGCCGCTTGGGTGGGCGCGAGCTTGCTGCCATGGCGGGTGCAATCCTAGGTGCGCGCATGCAGAATGTGCCGGTGATTGTGGATGGCTATGTAGCCACGGCGGCAGCTGCGGTTTTGTATAAGGCCGATAAATCAGCGCTGGATCATTGTCTCTTCGGTCATCTGTCGGCTGAGCCCGCTCATGCGCGGTTGCTTAAAGAAATGGGCAAAGAGGCCCTGCTCAATCTTGGCATGCGCCTGGGTGAAGCCTCAGGTGCAGCACTGGCCGCTGGCGTGGTAAAAGCCGCACTTGCCTGCCACAACGGCATGGCCACTTTTGAAAGCGCTGGCGTTTCTAATAAGGATTGAGCCGTCAGCCTAGGGCGACGCGGACATTCGACGATACATGACCGCTGGCCAAGCCAAGGCGTGCGGCAATTCCTGAAAAACGCTTTCGGCAAGTTGCGAGGCTGGCGCGGAGTTCCAGTTGGCGCTGAATGTTGGGGCAAGTTCAACGCCAATGCCAACAAGGTAGACAATTACCACGATAGAGATAAGCATTCGCATTGATTTGTCCTTTAATTTTACACAACAACGCGGCGCATGACGAAAAGTTCCGTCTGCTGCTGCACCGAGGCATGCAAAACCTAGCCTAGCACATCGCCATATCAAATGTCAGGATGCGGCCAAAATTGCTTCAATCAAGCCGTCAGGTTAATCAAATGCCGCTGGGTTTCGCTGGCCGGAGCCATACCTTCGTGCATCAAGGCCCGTGGGCCAGATAGCACGCGTTTGGTGGGGAAGCTGCAATACACTGTTGTGCCCACACCAACCATGCTTTCAATATCAACCCGGCCACCGTGCAGTTGCATGATGCCGTTTACAATCGACAAGCCAAGGCCGGTGCCTTCAATCGCTTTCTTGGTGGCGTCATGGCCACGGCTGAATGCGTCCAGCGCGTTGCGCACCTCATGAGGTGGTATGCCTGGTCCATTGTCGCGCACGAAAAAGCGTAACGCTCCATCCGCTTGGCGAGCCGCTCCGACGGTAATCCTGCCGCCCTTGGGCGTGAATTTAACTGCGTTGGAAATGACATTAATCGTCACTTGCTTGATGGCGCGCACATCGCCGAGAAGCCTTGGCAACGCTGCAGATAAATCTGTGGCGATCATGATGTTCTTTTTTGCCACATTGGATTCGCAAAGCAATAAAGCATCGATGACGGCATCGCTAATGCTCACCGGTTCTTCTACAATTTCGCGTCTGCCGGCTTCAATGCGCGTAATGTCCAAAATGTCGTTGATCAGGCCTAGGAGATATTTACCGGAGTGATTGATGTCGCCAGCGTAATCTTTGTAAGAAGCATTGGCGATGGGGCCAAACATCTCGCGGGACAGGATTTCTGAGAACCCAAGAATGGCGTTCAACGGCGTGCGGAGTTCGTGGCTCATATTGGCGAGGAAAGTGCTCTTGGCCGAATTTGCTTTTTCAGCTTTTTGCTTTTGATCTTCTGCCGTGTCTCGCGCTTTACGCAGCTCTTCAATCAAAATATCCTTTTGACCGCGGAATATCAGCATGTCGCGGGCGGTTTCCTGCAATTGCCGCGAGATGAATAGAAACAACACTTCGAGTGTGATCAGAATGACCGCCAAACTCAGGTATAGCGGATCAAACTCAAGAAGACAGCGCGCCGCCACGCCAATCGTCATGATGCCCGTGCCTGCCACCAAAACCGGCATGAAATTATTCACAATCAAAAAGCGCAGTGCAATCACAACAGCCAAGGCCGTAATCAGAAACGGGCCTTGGGGGCCATTGCCCGCAGGCCAAAAGGTGAAGAGTGGCAAAACCCAAAAAATGCCCATCATCAATTCGGACGCGGCAATCATGCCAATCCATTCATGTTGTTGGCGCTTGCTACGCTCTTCCACAAAATAATATTTACATAAGAACAGCTGAATGAGATTCGATCCCACCACCCCCACCATCCAACACATAACTGTGCCGAAACTGTTCCATAATAGTGCTGTCACACTCAACATGAACGCAATCATTGGCAGCGCAAAAGCCAGCTTAAGCTGATTGCGCAAGAAGATCTCCATCATCTCGCGTTCCCAAGGAATAGCTGCCTGCGCGATTGGCTCTAGGCGCTGCGCATCATGTGCGGCAAGCATCGCTAACCCAGCGTCTGAGAACAGGCCCTGATTTGGAATATGGTCGGTTTGGTTTGACATGGTTTTCTGCCAGTTATTCTAGAAAACTAAGCTGAAGTACTCCTTGGCAAATTTGGTAAATTTTTCTGCAACGGAACAGGTGGTTAAGAGCAGGTAAATGTAGATTGGACATTGCGGCCACGCTTCATTAATGCCTTGGATGCGGTGCATTCTGCGATCTGGAAATTTATGGGTTCATATGAGCGAAATTACAAAAGAGCGCGTATTAGAAGAGCTTCAGCACATTGCCGCCCCTGATGGGCGCGGTAATCTGATTTCGGCTGGTATGGTCTCAGAAATTGCTATCAATGC
>DATCEN010000410.1:0-8687 GCA_036510015.1 Aestuariivirga sp. | reverse complement strand
AAGCAGGTTGGAAAGGCCAACGGCGTGATTGATTTTGTCATCAGCTCGCCTGCGTCCGCCGCCCAGTTCAATCACCGCAAGGCCAAGATCACGCGTTGCAATGGCGTGAATATTTCCAGGCTGGTCCGCGTAAACCGGTTTGACGATGGCGGCGGCGGCCACGTGCCTTTCAGGCTTTTGTACGAAATTTGTCGGACCACCAAGTGCCACCACCAAATCGTCAAATATTGCGGCAGCCCGACCAGAGGACAGCGATGCCTCAAGTTTTTTGCGGGCATCTGCAACCGTTCCCGCAATTCCTGTGCTGAGCAATAATTCGATACCGAGACGCAGTGTTACTTCATGCGCTCGTGAATGCGTTAATTCATTTTTGAGGAAGCGCACGGCATGTAAAACTTCAAGTGCGTTACCTGCACAATTAGCCAAAGGCTCATCCATATCGGTAATCAGCGCCGTGGTTTTAAGCCCCGCTCCATTGGCCACACTGACCAATGATTGTGCCAGTGTCTCGGCGTCTTCACGCTTTTGCATAAAAGCGCCACTGCCACATTTCACATCCATCACCAGATGTTGCAGACCTGCGGAGAGCTTTTTGGACAAGATCGAAGCCGTGATCAACGGCACACTCTCAACCGTAGCGGTCACATCGCGGATGCCATAAAACCGTTTGTCAGCGGGTGCCAAATCTGTTGTTTGTCCGATGATGGCACAGCCCACATCGCGCACTACTTTAGTGAAAAGCGCATTATCTGGCGCGGTGTTATAGCCTTGAATGGAATCTAGTTTATCTAACGTACCACCGGTGTGGCCTAGCCCGCGACCGGAAATCATCGGAACAAAGCAACCACAGGCGGCTAACATCGGTGCCAGCATCAACGACACATTATCTCCAATGCCGCCAGTGGAATGCTTGTCCACGACTGGCCCCGGTAAATCCCATTTCAGCACCGTGCCGGAATCGCGCATGGCCAGTGTGAGGCCGACCGCCTCATCAGGACTCATGCCCCTAAAAAATACCGCCATGGCAAAGGCCGCAACTTGGCCTTCAGAAACGCTGCCATTCGTTAGCCCACTGATGAATTCCTTCACGTCGTCTGTCGAAAGTGCTTTACCATCGCGCTTGCGGCGAATAACTTCTTGGGGCAACACTATTTGAGTTCCTTAAAAAAACGGACGAGCAGGCGCTTCATATTTACCGCGGCCTTAGCGCCTTCGCGTTTGGTTTCTTCATGACTGGGCGATGCACCTTTGATGCCAGCGGCAAGATTGGTGATGGTTGAAATCGCCGCAACTTTCATGCCTAGTCGCCTTGCCAAAATCGTTTCAGGCGCAGTGGACATTCCCACCGCTGTACCGCCAATGATTTTCATCATGCGGATTTCAGCCGGTGTTTCAAATGACGGGCCGGAATACCAGCAATAGACCCCCTGCTTTACGGGGATTTTTTCTTTCTTTGCAGCGGCAACGAAGGATTTACGCAGGCCTGCATCATAAGCATTTGTCATGGACACAAAATTCTCATCGCCATGTTGGCCGATGAGTGGGTTCATGCCAGCGCAGTTGATATGATCGGTCAATAACATCAACGCGCCAGGCTTCATCGATGCTTTGAGTGAGCCCGCGGCATTGGTGAGGATTAGCACTTCAATGCCGGCTTCTTTGAGTTGTTCCAGCGCTGGGCGCATGGCAGCGGCATTGCCATCTTCATAGGCATGGGCGCGGCCGGCAAGAACGGCGACTTCAACACCTCCTAGCTTCCCCAGAACAACTTTGCCAGCGTGACCAGAAATTTTTGGCACGGGAAAACCAGAAAGCTCCGTGTACGGAATATATACCCCGTTTTCCACTGCGTCAATCACCGAACCTAGGGCCGAGCCGAGAATAATCGCATATTTGGGGTGATGGGAACCGAGCCGTGATTTCAAAGTGGTCATTTCAAATTCTCCGGTCCGAAAGAAGCAGGCAGCAATTCATCCAGCGTGAAACTCTTGAGAAGAACCCCCCGTTCTGTGCAGCAGTGAATCTTCACATCGCCCGCGGCAAATTCACGGATTTTTTGGCGGCAACCACCACAGGGCGTACACAGCACGTCACCATTGCCCAGCACGGCAACTTCAGTGACCCTCATGGCTCCGCTCATTACCAACTGCGCGATGGCCGAGCATTCCGCACACCAGCCTTGCGGATAAGCCGCGTTTTCAATGTTACAGCCCGCATGCACTTGGCCGCGCTCATCGCGCATAGCAGCGCCGACATAAAATTTTGAATAGGGCGCATGGGCTTTGGCGCGTGCTGCCATGGCAGCTTTGATCAAATCCTGCATCTCACCGATCCTTGCTATAAGGCGTGCCAGAAGCTTTCGGGGGCACCGATTTTCCGATGAAGCCCGCCAACAAAACAATTGTCATGATGTAAGGCAGCGCGTTGAACACCTGAACCGGAATTTCCACGCCGAATAGTTGAAAGCCCTGCATGAAATTGGCAATTGCTTGCAAGAAACCGAATAATAGGCAGGTGCCAAGTGCAGGCCAAGCGCGCCAATTGGCAAAGATCAGCGCTGTCAACGCGAGGAAACCTCGACCTGCTGACATATCGCGCACAAAACTGGTTTGAAGTGCTGTAGAGAGATAGGCTCCGGCAATGCCGCACAGCACACCTGCAATGATCACCGCTTGATAGCGAAGCCGCGCCACCGAAATGCCTGCAGTATCCACCGCCTGTGGGTTTTCACCAACGGCCCTTAAGCGCAACCCGAATCTTGTTTTGGCCAAGGCCCAAGCTGAAAGCGGCACCAGTGCAAAGGCGATAAAAGCCAATACAGAATGATCCAAAAAGATCCTTGCAATTGGTCCAACGCCATCCATTTGAAACAAGGCATCACGTCCCGGAAAATTGATCGGCAAAAACCGTGAAGCGTCGTCCAGTTGTGGTGTGCGCCCACCTTGCTTGTACCAAGAATTGCCAATCACCACCGTCAAGCCCGCCGCCAGCATGTTGATGGCCACACCTGAGACAACCTGATTGCCGCGCTGAGTGATGCAGGCATAGCCATGCACCAATGAGAACATGATGCAGACCAGAATGGCCAGCAACAATCCAATCCAAGCAGAGTGAAAATAACTTGCGGCGGCGGCGGCGCTGAAAGCACCCGCCAGCATTTTGCCTTCAAGGCCAATATCAACAACGCCTGACCTTTCACTCCACAGGCCTGCAATACAAGCCAAAATGAGTGGCACAGACATGCGAACGGTGGATCCGAGTATCTCCGGTAAAAGAGCAAATTCCATTTAACTCTCCTGCCTGAAAAATTTTTGCAGCAAAGGGTGAAAGGCCTGTTCAAGTGCGCCCATAAACAAAACAACGAGGCCTTGGATCACCACCACAAGATCTTTTGAGATTGATTGGATCTCAAATGAAAGCTGTGTGCCACCTTCGGAGAGCAAGCCAAACAGTAGTGCTGCCAACACGATACCCACGGGATGCGAGCGGCCCATGAGGGCAACTGCGATGCCAACAAACCCTGCACCTTGCACATATTCCAAAAGCAATTTGTGCTGTGGCCCTAACACTTCATGGAAGGCCAATAGCCCAGCCAACCCGCCTGAGATCATCATGGTGATCATGATGATGCGCGGCGGGCTGATACCTGCGTAGATCGCCGCTTCTTGGTTGGCACCAACAGTGCGTATTTCATAACCAAGCTTGGTGCGCCACAGCAGATACCAAACTGCAAACGCCGCCAGCAATGCGATAAAAATGACAGGTGTTAAAGGCGTTGACGGAAGCTTCGCACCAAAGATGTTGCCAATTTCGCGCAGGTTCAAAATATAAGCATTATTGATCGCCCGGCTTTCAACCGCTTGATTGCCTGTGGGGCGAAAAACCCGGTTGATCATATATTGCATCAGGCTGGCGGCGATAAAATTCAGCATGATGGTGGTGATGACAATGTGGCTGCCGCGCTTGGCCTGTAAATAGCCGGGGAAAAGCCCCCACAATCCACCCACAATGAAACTGCCAACAAGGCAAACAAGAAGCGTGATGGGCTGAGACAAAGCGTTGGGCAAAATCGAAGCCAAAGCGCCACCGAGGATTAGGCCAGGTGTAGCGGCACCTAGACCTGCCACATAAGCTTGGCCCTCGCCACCAATGTTGAACAGGCCAGCATGAAATGCCACTGAAACACAAAGGCCAGTGAAAATAAAATTGGTGGCGTAATAAAGAATGTTGCACCAACCTTGGAAGCTGAACAGCGGCTCACCCAATAAAATGGCCAAAGCCTTGATCGGGTTTTCACCAATGATTAAAACCACCAGGCCCGCCATGACAAAGGCAATCACCAGATTAAGCGCTGGGATAAGGCCAATATCGACCCAAGCGGGAAGGTCTGATCGCGCGCTCATGCCGCTTCCTTCCCAACACCGGCCATGAGCAAGCCAAGCTCTCGCTCATCGGCTGATGGCGGGCGCTCACCCATCACGCGGCCCGCAAACATTACCAATATGCGGTCCGACAAAGAGCGGATTTCATCCAACTCCACAGATACAAGCAATATAGCCTTGCCCTGATCGCGCAATTCAATGAGGCGGCGGTGAATGAACTCAATAGCGCCAATATCAACACCGCGCGTTGGTTGACCCACAATCAACAGATCAGGATTAGAGCCAATCTCACGCGCAAGAATGATCTTTTGCTGATTACCTCCAGAAAATTTGGCGCTTTTCAAATGTGGATCAGCGGGGCGCACATCAAATTCCTGCATTTGCTTCAATGATTGTGCCACCACTGCATCGCGGTTCAAGCGGAAGCCTTTGCCCAAGGCCGGATTGGATTGATAGCCAAGAATGGCGCTTTCGGCAGCGGTGAAAGTTGAGATAAGCCCACGGTGGTGACGATCTTCCGGCACATGGGCAAGCCCGCGCTTGCGCAATTCAGCAGGGCTATCTTTGATGCCAATTGGTTGATCTTTGAAAATTACCTCGCCAGAGCTGGCCTTGGCGATGCCCGTAATCACATCCAATAATTCTGATTGGCCGTTGCCAGAAACACCTGCGATGCCGACAATCTCACCTTTGCGGACGTTGAAGGAAACATCATCCACCCGCGCAGTGTTTTTTTTATCGCGCCAGGTTAAGTGTCGTACATCCAAAACCACGTTACCCGGTTTAGCTCTGGTCTTTTCAACACGCAGCAACACGCGCCTGCCCACCATGGCCTCGGCCAGTTCCCCAACATTGGTTTTGGATGTATCAAATTCTGCCACCACTTCACCGCGCCGCATCACCGAAACGCGGTCGGTGATCGCCATGATCTCACGCAGCTTGTGAGTGATGAGGATGACGGTTTTGCCTTGGTCGCGCAGCTGTTTCAAAATACGGAAAAGATGATCGGCTTCTGCCGGTGTTAAAACGCCTGTCGGTTCATCAAGAATCAAAACCTCAGCACCTTTATAAAGTGCCTTTAAAATTTCCACCCGCTGTTGCAGACCCACTGGAAGTTCACCCACGATAGCGTCTGGATCAACATCCAATTCATATTCATCGGCCAAATGCTTGAGCGCGGCGCGGGCTTTATCCAGTGCCGGGCCGATCAAAGCACCGCCTTCAGCACCCAGAATAATATTTTCAAGAACCGTGAATGGCTCCACCAACATGAAATGTTGATGCACCATTCCTATGCCCAATGCGATTGCATCGGTGGAGGATTTTATTTTTTCTGGTTTACCACGAAGTCGGCACTCACCTTTGTCGGCTTGATAAAAGCCGAAAAGGATCGACATTAAAGTGGATTTGCCCGCGCCATTCTCACCGATGATGCCGTGGATCGTGCCTGCGGCAATGGCAATTGAGACATTGTTATTGGCGTGCACCGCGCCAAAGCGTTTGTCGATGTTGATGAGTTCAATGGCTGGGGTCATGCCGCGGTTCAGCGCTGTTAGGTGAGGAAGAATAAAAACGCCTCCCCCAAAGATTCCCGCGACGCGGGCCACAATGGGCGAGGCGCAATCATTACGTCAGTTACTCAACTGGGCACTTGCTGTCGGCCATATAGTCATGCACTTCGGTTTTGCCCGAAATGATGTCTGCCTTGGCCGTTTCAACGGCTTTCTTCATGTCATCTGACACGAGGGCCTTGTTGTTATCATCCATGGCGTAATCAACGCCGCCCTCTTTCAGACCCAAGGCATGAACGCCTGGTTGAAAGCCAGCATCGCCAGCCTTCATGGTGTTATAAACGGCAACGTCCACATGCTTCACCATAGAAGTGAGCACTGAGCCTGGATGCACATAGTTCTGGTTGGCATCAACGCCGATGGAAAGTTTCTTTGCGTCAGCCATGGCTTGGAGCACGCCGAGGCCTGAGCCACCGGCTGCGGCATAAACCACGTCAGCGCCCTTGGCCATTTGGCCCTTGGTGATTTCACCAGCCTTCACTGGATCGTTCCAGGCAGCACCAGTGTCTCCCACCATATTTTGCGAAACTTTGTCATCCTTGTTCACGGCCTTAACGCCCTGCACATAACCACAGCCAAAGCGGCGGATCAGAGGAATATCCATGCCGCCGACGAAGCCCACGGTGCCGGTTTTAGAAGCCTTCGCGGCCATCATACCAACAAGGTAAGAACCTTCTTGTTCCTTGAATACGATGGATTCAACGTTTGGAAGATCAACAACCGCGTCAACAATTGCAAATTTGGTAGCGGGGAAGTCTTTAGCGACTTTAGTAACAGCATCGGCCTGAGCAAAGCCAGCGGCGATGATGGGTGAATACCCTTTGTCGGCAAAGTTGCGGATGGCTTGTTCGCGCTGGGCTTCATTGGCGATTTCAAATTGGCCGTAATCTGTGCCTGATTCTTTCTTGAATTTCTCAGCGCCGTTGAACATTGACTCATTGAAAGACTTGTCGAATTTGCCCCCAATATCGAAAACGATAGCCGGGCCTTTACCGTCTGCAAAAGCAGCGGAAATCATCAGCGTGGAAATCGCAGCAGCCGAAAGTAATGATTTGATCATGTTTGACACTCCTTGATTTTTTAACCGGCCGATCAAGCCTTGAGGAACAATTGACGCTAAATTCAAGACTTTGGCAAGACAAAGGCAGCATATCGTCCCTTGAAATATTTACAAAGCCTCCCATCTGTTTTGTATGGAACAGAAACATCCCACCCAAGTCAGCCCAGAACAGTTGCAGGCCATTGGCGCAGGCCTACTCGCTTATGTGAAGCCGATTGCTGCGGAAGATGCCTCACGCATGTTGGGCCAACCCGTCGCAGCAGGCCCTGAAGGCATGCTCTTTGCCCTATTTGGAGCAAATGGTGAGCCGATTTCTATTTCCCAATCACGCGAAGCTGCGATTGGGAATGCTGAGGAACATGAATTGGTGCCGACGAGTTTGCACTAGTCAGCGTTGGCGCAGAGCAGCTGCCTCACGCGCCAAGCGCTCAATCTCTTCCCACTTGCCTTCAGCCACCAACGCCTTTGGGGCCATCCATGAGCCGCCCAATGTGATCACATTAGGTAGCTTAAAATACGATGGTGCCAAGGCTGGCGTGATGCCGCCAGTGGGACAAAATTTAATCTGCGGCAAGGGCGATGAAAGGCTGGCGAGATAAGACGCGCCGCCTGATTGTTCGGCCGGGAAGAACTTCTGCAAGCCGTAGCCATGTTCCAAAAGTTTCATGGCTTCACTTGCAGTTGCTGAACCGGGCAGAAGTGAAATCTTTTGATCTTTGGCGGCTTTTAAAATCTTGTCAGTGCAGCCCGGTGAAACGGCAAAAACGCAGCCCGCTTTCTCGGAGGCCTTGAGCTGTTTGATATCCAGTACCGTGCCGGAACCAACAATGGCACCTTCCACTTCACTCACAATGGCCTTGATACATTCAAGGGCCGCGGCTGTGCGCAGTGTAATTTCCAGAACTGGCAAGCCGCCCTTCACCAAGGCGCGGGCCAATGGTACAGCATCTTTCAGATTTTCAATCACCATCACCGGAACGATGGGTGCTTTGAGCAATGCTGCTTCAAGGCCTTTTTGCGGGTTCTTTGTCATTTCAATTTATTCCAAATATCGTTGCACCTTGATCCGCCGCACCCACCAACTGGCGGAAAGATCCGAAAAGTTCACGCCCCACACCCAGCTGGTTAGCGCTTAAATCTTTCTGTGCCAAAGGCCTTGCAGCAAATTCTTTGGCATCCACCAAAACCTTCAGCGTGCCTTTGCCCACATCAAGTCGAATTATGTCCCCATCGCGCAGCTTGGCAATGGGGCCGCCATCTGCCGCCTCAGGGGTTATATGAATAGCCGCAGGGATTTTGCCTGAAGCACCAGACATGCGCCCATCGGTGATAAGCGCCACGCGGAAGCCCAAATCCTGCAACACGGCCAGCGGTGGCGTCATGCGGTGAAGCTCCGGCATGCCGTTGGCCTTGGGGCCCTGAAAACGCACCACGGTCACCACGTCTTTATGCAACTCTCCACGTTTGAAGGCGTCTGACAATTCTTCCTGCGAATGGAAGACGCGTGCGGGCGCTTCGATCACATAGCGGTCTGCGGGAATCGAGGATGACTTGATGACAGCGCGGCCCAAGGGGCCTTCAAGAACGTTAAGGCCACCTGTGGTTTGGAATGGATCTTCCGGCATGCGAAGAACAGTAGTGTCTCGTGATTTTTGTTCAGCATGCTTCCAGCTG
>DATCEN010000409.1:0-5263 GCA_036510015.1 Aestuariivirga sp. | reverse complement strand
GGCTCATCGCGCAAGGCTGCTGAAGGCCGCGTGCAGGAAGTGACAGAAATTACGGTGGGCCTCAAAGCTTTGGCCAAGGAACTAAATGTGCCGATTATCGCTCTGGCGCAGTTATCGCGCCAGGTTGAAAACCGCGAAGATAAACGCCCACAACTTTCCGATTTGCGTGAATCGGGTTCCATCGAACAAGATGCTGACGTGGTGTTGTTTATTTACCGCGAAGAATATTATCTCGAACGTCTCATGCCCAACGAGGGCACGCCTGAATTTGCAGGCTGGCAGGAAAAGATGAACCGCGCCCATGGTAAAGCTGAAGTGATTATCGGCAAACAGCGCCACGGCCCCACCGGCACGGTTGATTTGCAGTTTGAAGGCAAGCTTACCAAATTTTCTAATCTGGCCCGAGATAGCCATTTGCCAGAGCGTTTTAACTGATCCGCAGTTGCCTTGATGCCGTAATAAGGCAAAAGGGTGAGTATGAAATCCATAGGCCTCATTATAGCTGCGGTGCTGTTGACCGGCGCATTCGTCTATCACTACGCTGCGTTAGAATTATTCAATGCGCTGGTGCCGAAGGATTCCGGCAGCACGCTATTGGTCAAAGATGTGGCCTATGGTGAAGGTCCACGTTTAAAGTTGGATATTTATGCTCCCACGCAGGGGCAGGGGCCATGGCCCGTTATCATCTTTGTTCACGGCGGCTCATGGAGCAGTGGCAATAAAAATCCTTATGAATTTGTTGGCCGTGCCTTGGCAGCGCAGGGCTTCCTGACGATTTTGCCAAACTATCGCCTGCACCCAGAACATCCATTCCCAGCTTTTGTTGAAGACACGGCATTGGCGATTGATTGGACCACGCGCCATGCGGGCGAATATGGTGGTGACCCTAAACACATCATTGCCACTGGCCATTCCGCAGGCGCCTATAATGTGGCGCTGGCGATTTTAGATAAGCATTATTTGGCAGCGCTGGGCACAGATGTATCAGCCATCAAAGGGGTTGCGCTTTTGGCAGCGCCGCTGGATTTTCTACCGCTTGATCCCGGCGTGGCGCAGGACGTGTTTGGCGCGGTCAAAGATTTGCCAGCCACTCAACCCATTACTTATGCAAGAGCCGATGTACCGCCGTTTTTCATGGCTTATGGCAGTGTGGATACGACCGTGCGCCCCAAAAATTCCATCAACATGGCCGCAGCTTTGAAAGCGGCTGGAGCGCAAGTTGAGTTGAAGGCCTATGATGGCGTGGGCCATGTCGGCATCGTGTTGGCACTGTCTACATGGTGGCGCGAGAAAGCCCCGACGCTGGCGGATATCACCGCCTTTGCCAAGGACCACTAGAGATCATCGAGTTTTATCAGTGTGTTGAGCAGGTTTTCGGCGTTTTGGTTGCGTTAGCGCCCTAACGTTGAAATTGTGCGTCCTCCGCGGATTGTGTCAACTTTGTGATTGTGCAAGCCCCGTGAATCCGGTTAATAAAGCGTTACGATAGGTGGACTTTAGAATTCACTCTAGGAAGGAATTCGACAATGAAGAAATTTTTAGTCGCTGGTGCCTCGATTTGTGCGATGTCTGTGGCTGCACATGCAGCCGATGTTGTGCCAGTTGTGATGGATCCGAAAGATTGGTTCGTGAAGATTGGTGGCTCTTATGTCATGCCGGATTCAAATGGTACGCTTTTATTTGGAGGCCGTATCCCAGTTACAGTTACAGCGGGAAATGCCTTTACGGGTTCGATTGAAGCTGGCCGCTTCCTGAACGACCGTTTCAGTGTTTCGCTTTCCGCTGGCATCCCACCGTCACATGAAATCTTTATCAATGGCGTCGACCAAAACTCAACTCTTACAATGGGGGCCTTCGCAGTCGATGGTCAGTTCCACCTTGTGAATAGCGACAAGTTTGATGCCTATGTCGGTGGTGGCCTCGCCTATAACGTTTACTTCAGCACCACCAATCCGGGGATTACCAGCGCTAACAACGGTTTTGCTCCGGTTCTTCAGGCCGGCGTTGAATACAAGGCTAACAATACCTTTGGTCTTTTCGTTGACGTGAAGAAGGAATTTTTTACCACCACGATCAACTACATCGTTCCGGCGTTATCTTTTCAGGAACGTCTTGATCCACTGGTTGTGACCGCTGGTGTGGCTGTCCACTTCTAAACGAATTTACTTTTCCGAATACGAATGTCGCCGGCCTTGTGGGTCGGCGATTTCGTTTTCACTCAAATAATTTGGCCCGATCGGCACTTTGCCGTGGCCACCAGGAATATCCAGCACATAAGTCGGCTGCGCGATGCCAGACAATCGCCCGCGCAATGTGCGCATAATATCTTGTCCGCGCGTAATCGAAACGCGAAAATGCGAAGTGCCTTGCGCCTTATCTAACTGATGCAAATAATAGGGCTTCACACGGGTAGCCACCAGTGCGCGGAACAAATCTTCCAGCACCTCGGCACTATCATTCACGCCTTTAAGCAAAACCGATTGCGATAAAAGTGGAATGCCCGCCCGCGCCATTCGCGCAAAGACCTTTTTCACCGGCATAGAAAGCTCTGCCACATGGTTGATATGCAGCACCATATAAACCGCGGGCCGCATACGCAAGATTTTCAGCAGAGCAGGCGTGATGCGTGCAGGTTCAACCACAGGCACACGCGTGTGAATGCGGATCACTTGCACATGAGGCAAGGCGGCTAAGCGTTGCATGATTTCGCCAATGCGCCTGTCTGATAAAACCAGTGGATCGCCCCCTGAGAGAATAACTTCACTCACTTCTGAGTGTGCAGCGATATATTCAAATGCCGCATCCATCTCTGCTTTGTTCAAGCTGGCCTCGGCACTGCCCACCTTTTCGCGCCTGAAACAAAAGCGGCAATAAACCGCGCAAGTGTGTGTGGGTGTGAGCAGCAGTCGGTCCGCGTATCGATGAATGATGCCTTTGACTGGCGAATGCGTTTGATCTCCAATCGGATCAGTCAATTCATCGGCTTTGAAGTTTAATTCATCCGTGGACGGAACATATTGCCGGAAGATTGGGTCGTCCATGCCTGCCGATTTAATCTGCCGCAAAACTTCTGCCGAGAGCCGCGTGCTGAAATTGGAGTCCACTTGGGCCAATCCCGCAACCGCATCACGTGCAATCAACCCTGCATCAGCGAGGCCCTTGGCTGAGATAATGGTGCGGTTAGCCATAAGCCTTCACCAGCGGCCAAGCCTCATCATAATGGTCAATCACATAAGTGGGCGCGAAGCTTGAAACATGCGCATGCGTATAACCGAAACTCACTGCAATCACCGGCACGCCAACATTTTGCGCGGTGCGAATATCAGTTTCGCTATCGCCAAACATCAATGTGTGCTGAGGCGCGACACCCAGCCGCCGTGCCACTTCGTTGTAAGGTGCAACATCGGGCTTCATGATTGGCAAAGTATCGCCACCCACTACGGCAGAAAAATACTTTGCTAAGCCAATATCGTTCAGCAATTTATTGGAAAGCCCCTCAACCTTGTTCGTGCACACGCCCATTTCCAAACCAGAACTTTTGGCTTGGTCCAAAAACTGTATGAGCCCCGGAAACACCTGGCTGTGAACCGCAAGATTGTCGCCATAAAACGCAAGAAACTCGTCATGCAGTCGTTTGATCTCGGCCTCATCAAGCATCCCGCCTGTGGCCGCCAACCCACGCTTAATCAAATTCATCGCACCTTGGCCGACAAACTGGCGCAGTTGGTCCTCTGAGATGTTTGGTCGTCCGGCCAAATTCAAAACGTGGTTTGTGGCCGCCATCAGGTCTGGTGCGGTATCTACCAATGTTCCGTCGAGATCAAAAATGAGTGCTTCAAGTGCCATGCAAATTCCGTGGGTGAGGTCTGTTTGTGCGGCTATAGGGCCTGTGCTATCTCCACGCCATATGATTTATAGGAGATCAAAATGGACATTGCCAAAACCCAAGCGCTGAAAGACCTGCTCAAAGACAAAAGCCTGTTGAAACAAGAGAGCTATATCAACGGCGGGTGGGTGGCAGGCATTGATACAATTGACGTCTCCAATCCGGTGGATGGCCGCGTGATTGGGCATGTTCCAAAGCACGGCAAAGCTGAAACCAAGACGGCAATCGAAGGCGCTTATAAAGCCCAGAGGCTTTGGGCCAAGAAAACCGCCAAAGACCGCGCGATCATTTTGCGCAAATGGTTCAACCTGATGATGGAAAATCAGGAAGACCTCGCCCAAATCCTCACCGCTGAACAGGGCAAACCCCTCACCGAAGCACGCGGCGAAATCGCTTATGGCGCCAGCTTCATTGAATGGTTCGCTGAAGAAGCGCGCCGCGTTTATGGTGAAACGATTCCCGTGCCATTTCCAAATGGCCGTGCCGTGATCCTTAAGCAACCCGTAGGCGTTATCGCCTGCATCACGCCGTGGAATTTTCCCAACGCGATGATTACGCGCAAGGCTGGTGCCGCTTTGGCCGCGGGCTGCGCCATGGTGGTGAAGCCTGCTGCGGAAACGCCCTTCTCGGCCTTGGCAATGGCCGAGCTTGGTGCGCGCGCGGGAATTCCCGCTGGAGTGTTCTCAGTAATAACCGGCAAGGCCAGCGAGATCGGCGCAGAAATGTGCGCCAACCCGTTGGTGCGGGGCCTTACGTTCACCGGCTCAACCGAAATCGGTCGGTTGTTGATGGCGCAATGCGCGCCAACGATTAAAAAGATGGGCTTAGAACTTGGTGGCAATGCGCCCTTCATTGTGTTTGATGATGCGGACTTGGATGCAGCAGTTGCTGGTGCAATGGCTTCCAAATATCGCAACAACGGTCAGACCTGTGTGTGCGCCAATCGCATCTATGTTCAGGAGGCGGTTTATGACGCCTTCGCTGCCAAGCTTTCGCAAGCAGTGAAGGGCCTGAAGGTAGGCAATGGCGTCGAAGCGGGCGTAACCACCGGCCCGCTGATTAATGAAGCTGCCGTGAAGAAAGTTGAAGAACACATCGCCGATGCAGTGGCCAAAGGCGGCAAAGTGGCCTTGGGCGGCAAAGCCTTAGGCGGCAACTTCTTTGAACCCACCATCATCACTGGAGTGACAGCCGATATGGCCGTGGCGCGCGAAGAAACTTTTGGCCCCGTGGCCCCACTGTTTAAATTCAAAACTGAAGAAGAAGTGATCAACGCTGCGAACACCACGGAGTTCGGGCTTGCCTGCTATTTCTATAGCCGCGACATTGGCCGCGTATGGCGTGTGGGTGAGGCGCTGGAATATGGCATGGTGGGCA
>DATCEN010000408.1:0-3253 GCA_036510015.1 Aestuariivirga sp. | reverse complement strand
AAGCTGATGAAGGGTTTCATTCACTGCAAGATCAGCCTCGGTGAGCACGGAGCCATCCGGCTTGTTCCAGGTTTTAGGATTCTTGCGAAAATACTGCAGGACGATTTTGCTGGCTTGCTCCAACGCTGCATGGATGAGATCAAAGTCCTGCAAGCGTCATCCCTTCAACAAGGCATGACGGCGCGTTAGTGGCACCGCGGAATTCCAAATCACTGGCCGGTGTTAGGTTCAAGAACATCTGATTAAGATTTCCCGCGACGGTAATTTCGCTTACCGGAAATTGGATCTCGCCGTTTTCAATCCAAAAGCCCGATGCGCCGCGCGAATAATCACCCGTTGCCGCATTATTGGCATTGCCGATAAATTCGGTGATGAGCAGGCCTTTGCCCAGCGCGCGGATCATTTCCTCGCGGGAGCTGGTTCCAGCTTCCATGTGCAAATTACTGGTGGAGGGCGAAGGGTTTGAAGCCAATCCGCGCGAAGCCGATGCGGTTGATTGCAAATTAAGTTGGCGGGCTGAACGCAAATCCATAACCCATGAGGTGAGAATGCCCTTATCAATAAAGTTTCGGCGACCTGTGGGCAGACCTTCACCATCAAATGACTTTGACGAAAAGCCGCGCAACCTGTGTGGATCATCAACAATGGTGACGTTCGATTTGAACACATGTTGGCCAAGCTTTTCTTTCAGAAAACTCACACCACGCGCAATGGAAGCACCGTTAATTGCTCCTGCGAAATGGCCGAGCAGGCTGGCTGAAACACGACGATCGAAAATCACATTCACCGATTGGGATTGAAGTTTGTGTGGATTGATGCGCGCCACGGTGCGTTCAGCCGCTTTGGCGCCGATGTAAGATGGACTTTCCACGTCTTCAAAGTGATTGGCCGATGAGCCATAATAATCGCGCACCATTGAAGTGCCTTCGCCCGCCACAAGGCTGATCGACAGACCAAAGCCTGTGCGCTGCCAGCTTTTGGCAAAGCCATTGGAAAAGGCGAGTGCTGTAGTGCTGGAAGAAGATGAGGCGCCTGCACCGCCACTTTTGCTGATGCCAGCAATACCAAGGCCTGCGGCCTCAGTTTCTTCCACCAGTTTTTTGAGCTCACTGGCGGAAGGATAAGTTTTGGAAACGAGATCATAATCCACTTGCTGCTGCGCCAGTTGTTGCGGGTCAGCCAATCCGGCATAAGAATCAGGTGGCGCAAGCTTGGCCATGGCGACGACGCGCTCAGCCAATTTCTGCCGCGCCTCTTTGGTGAGAACGCTTGATGCAATGGTGGCTGAAGATTGGCCCGCAAAAACCCGAAGGCCAACGGCGCGCGATTCAGATTGTTCCAACTCTTCCACCACGCTGTGGCGGATAGAAATTGAACTGTCGCGGCTTTCGGCCACCATGGCTTCGGCGGCTGTAGCACCCGCCTTCAGCGCGAGGTTCATGGTTTCTTGCGCCAGTTCTAGCAATTCATTCTTCATTTCAGAAAACAACCCGCAATCATACCAACGACAATGAGCAGTCCAAAGTTTCGGTTGGCGCGAAACAATCGGAGGCAGAGGGCAGAATTTGTATCATCAAAATTCTTCATCTGCCAAATGGCGTGAACCGCTGCTGCAATAATGCCGATATGGGCAATCGAGGGTGCTTTCGCAAGCCATAAGGCATATGAAAGAAGCGCAAGGGTCAAAGCAAAGAAGAAAATCAGCCAAGACTTAGTGGATTTGCCAAATAATAAGGCAGTGGATTTCAATCCAATCAGAACATCATCTTCTTTGTCTTGGTGGGCATAGATGGTGTCGTAAGCCATGGTCCAACTGATGCCGGCGAGATAAAGCATCAGGGTTGCTTGGCTGAAGGAATTTGCCTCCGCAGTAAAGCCAACAATAGCACCCCAGTTAAAGGCCATGCCCAACACCAGCTGTGGCACATAAGTGATGCGTTTCATGAATGGATAGACCGCGACGATGCCTAGTGAAGCAATCGATGTGATGATGGTGAGGCGATTGAATTGCACCACCACCAGAAGCCCAACCAGCAATAGCCCTGCAAGAAACAGATAAGCTTGTTTGCGGCTGACGCGACCCGAAGGCAGCGGGCGATTTTTGGTGCGATCAACCTTGGCATCAAATTCCTGATCGGCCAGATCATTCACCACACAGCCAGCACCACGCATGACAATTGCGCCGATCATGAACAGCAACCCATGCCACAGGTTCGGCATGCCGCCACCAAGGCTGAGCTGGGCTAGGCCCATACCCCACCAACAAGGCAGCAATAGCAGCCACCAACCAATAGGTCGTTCTAGCCGCATCAGCTGGGCATAGGGCAACAACCCGGGTGGCAGGCGCGTGGCCCAATGGGCTTTGACTTCATCTTTGATAGTGGAATTACTCACGCTGGCCGTGATACAGACTTATTATGGCAAAATCCACGCCCCGCTTATTTGTTGATCAATCACTTATTGTTGACGCTGAAATCACTTTGGCGGCAGAGCAGGCGCATTATCTTGGGGCTGTATTGCGGCTGCAAGCAGGCGCTGCGGTTTCAATTTTCAATGGCCGTGACGGTGAGTTTTTAGCGCAGGTTTCTGAGGTTGCTAAAAAGAAAATGCTGCTGCGCATTGAAGCGCAAACCTCCGCACCCAAACTTCCGCCAGATATTGATTATCTTTTTGCGCCGCTCAAACACCAGCGTTTGGATTATCTGGTGCAGAAAGCCACTGAGCTTGGGGCGCGGCGGTTGCGGCCTATCATTACCGCACGCACGATTGCTGAGCGGGTGAATTTGGATCGGATGCGCGCCAATGTCATTGAGGCCGCTGAACAATGTGAGTTGGTTTTTGTGCCAGAGGTTTTGGAGCCAATGACTTTGAATGCCACTATGCGTGAGTGGGATTCAAAACGCGCGCTGATTTATTGCGATGAAGAGGCGGTGCAAAGTGATCCCATGCTGGCCTTAGCAAAACTGAAACCACCAGCCGCAATTTTAGTAGGGCCGGAAGGTGGCTTCACCGCAGAAGAGCGCGCCATGCTGAAGGCGCTGCCTTATGTGACAGCAGTTTCGCTTGGGCCTCGCATCATGCGCGCCGATACGGCGGCGGTGGCTATTCTTGCTTTGGTTCAGGCGGTGCTTGGTGATTGGAAGTAGTTATTCTTCCGGCACCAACTTTGCCGCCAAAGCGCCCATAGCCATCGCCACTAAAAACACAAAACTGATGGGTTGCAGATAGGCCAGTGAGGCAATCGCTGGGCCTG
>DATCEN010000407.1:0-2278 GCA_036510015.1 Aestuariivirga sp. | reverse complement strand
CTTCATAAACCCATGAGTTTTCATAGGCTGTCTGATATTCATCCAACACGTCACCGGCCCGGCCCGCTTGCAAAGCAACCACTGCCGCTTCTGCCGCCAACATCCCAGTCTTCATCGCGTTATGCGCACCCTTGATGCGCGGCACATTCACAAAGCCTGCTGAACAGCCAATGAGTGCACCACCCCGGAAAGCCAGTTTCGGCACAGATTGCAAGCCACCTTCAGTGATCGCGCGTGCGCCATAAGCCACGCGCCGCCCACCCTCCAACACTTGCGCAATCATCGGATGATGCTTGAAGCGCTGAAACTCCATGTAAGGATAAAGATGCGGATTCTGATAATTGAGATGCACCACAAAGCCGATGGAAACGAGATTATCTTCCAAGTGATACATGAATGAGCCGCCGCCAGTTTTCAGTTCCAAGGGCCAACCCATAGTATGGGTGACCTGGCCTTGCTTGTGGTTTTCCGGCCTCACTTCCCACAGCTCTTTCATACCAAGGCCGAACTTTTGCGGCTGGCTGTCTTTAGCAAGATCAAACTTCGCGATGATCTCCTTGGCCAAGCTGCCACGCACCCCTTCTGCGATAAATACATATTTGCCGCGCAGCTCCATGCCCGGCTGATAGTCCGGCTTATGAGTGCCGTCTTTGGCGATGCCTGCAACACCGGCCACTACGCCCGCAACTGAGCCATCTTCGCGATAGAGAACTTCCGAAGCCGCAAAACCCGGATAGATTTCAACACCAAGCGCTTCGGCTTGCGTGGCCAGCCAACGACAGACATTGCCGAGAGACACGGCATAATTGCCATGGTTGCTCATCAACGGTGGCATGAGGAAATTAGGAATGCGAAGTGCTCCTGCCTTGCCCAACACATAAAAGCGATCTTGCTTTACTTCTGTCTTGAGCGGAGCACCCCTTTCTTTCCAATCAGGGATCAACTCATTGAGTGCTATAGGATCAATGACTGCGCCCGATAAAATATGCGCGCCAACCTCAGAGCCTTTTTCCAAAATGCAAACGCTGGTTTCGGGCGAGAGCTGTTTGACGCGAATGGCGGCGGCCAAACCAGCTGGGCCCGCCCCCACAATCACCACATCATAGTCCATGGATTCGCGTATGATATCGCTCACGGATTTCTTCCCTTGTTGTGCGTGATGTTATAGTCTGTGCTTTGAGTATAATTAAAGCGATTTTCAACATGTCCACGTCAACCCATTCACCTGACTTTCAAAGCCCCGCCGAGGCTTTGGCTTGGCTTGTGCAAATGGGCGCTGATGAGATTGTGCTAGAACAGGCGGTGGACCGTTTTGCCGAGAGCGCAAAAACGGTTCCGTCCGCCGCCAAACCTGTGGCAGCACCTGCACAGGCACTTGCCACAACAATACCATTGGTTGATGTTTCCGGCCTTAATTCCATTACTGAAATTATCACGGCGCTGAACTTTCTCGATAATCATCCGTTGAAGAAATCTGCCACCAAGCTTTCTTTTTTTGAAGGATCTGAGCAAGCGCGCATTCTGATCATCTCGGACAGCCCACGCAAAGAGGAAGATCGTTCCGGCCTAGTGTTTGCGGATAAGGCAAGGCTGCTCGTTTCCAACATGCTCACCGCCATTGGCCTGAAATTCGATGATGTGGCTTTGCTGAACTTGCTGCCATGGCGCGTTTTGGGTGGTCGTGCACCCAATGCCGGTGAGGTTACTCCAACTCTGCCTTTTGTACGCCGCGCGGTGGAGCTTTTGCAGCCGCATGCTATTTTGGCTTTCTCCGCTTTGCCCGGCCAATATCTTGGCGGCGGCGACGCTTCAATCCAGCGGCAGCGCGGCAAATGGATTGATGTAATGGGCGTGCCTTTGCTTTCAACGCTTCATCCCGAAGAGTTGTTGCGCACGCCAACTTTAAAGCGCCAGGCCTGGCGCGATTTGCAAATCTTCCAAGAGAAGCTGAAATGACTGAACGCGCCTTCATCCCCATCGGCATTGCGGTGATGACGGTGTCAGACACCCGCACGATGGCCGACGATAAATCAGGTGACATTTTGGCCGAGCGCATTAAGGCCGCTGGCCACCGCTTGGCGGGTCGCGTGATTGTGAAGGATGATGTCCGCCAAATCCGTGCAGCTGCGCGTAAATTTCTAGCCGATAAAAATGTTGATGTTGTGATCTCCACTGGCGGCACGGGCCTTACCGGTCGTGATGTCACCATCGAAGCCCTGCGCCCACTATTCGAAAAAGAAATCGAAGGTTTCGGCACGGTGTTTCACATGATCTCCTT
>DATCEN010000406.1:0-4203 GCA_036510015.1 Aestuariivirga sp. | reverse complement strand
TTGCGTTGATGGCTTTCCAAACCGCCACCAAACTGAAGCCTACTGGCATTCTGGATAAGACCACGCTAAAACTTTTGAACAATAACGAAGCTGCCGGCAAACGCGATAAGATCATCGCCAGCATGGAGCGTATGCGCTGGTTGCCCAAAAATATGGGTGAGCGCTATGTTTTTGTGAACCAAGCAGCCTATGATGTTCATGTGATTGACCATGACAAAACGGTTTGGCAAAGCCGCGTCATCGTGGGCCAGCCCACCAAACAGACTTATGCTTTCTTTGATAAAATTCAAACGGTGGTGTTCAATCCCAAATGGGGCGTGCCAGCGTCCATTATCATAAATGAATACGGCCCCAAGATGCGTAAAGACCCAGGGTATCTGGACCGCAATGGATTTATCGTTGTCGACCAAGCGGGCAATCAGATTGATAGCCACTCCGTCGATTGGTTTAACATTGGCCCTAATCCGAAATTCGGCCTTCAGCAATTGGCCGGTGGCGAGAATGCCTTGGGAGAGTTGAAATTCCTCTTCCCCAATGCCCATGACATTTACATGCATGACACGCCGACAAAGCCTTTGTTCAAAACCGCTGAGCGCGCTTACAGCCATGGCTGCGTGCGTGTACAAAATCCGCGTGAATTTGCTCAAATTCTGCTCGGTTGGAGCAAGGAACAAGTGGCCAATGGCATTGAGTTAAATCGTGATACCCACTCGGTTCAACTCCCACAAAAAGTTCCAGTCTATCTCACCTATTTCACGGCTTGGACGGATGACAACGGTCAACTCACCTTCATGAATGATGTCTATGAACGTGATGCTGCCATAATTAAGGCAATGGGCTATGATCCCAATGCGCGCAAATTGACGCAACCAGCCGTTGCACAAGGGGCGGTTTCTGGCGGCATTATCCAGAATTAAAACAGACAGTTCCCGACATTTTTGCTAAAATTAAACTCATATTAAACTCCTTTGTGCGACTGTCATTAACGATGTTGTCGCCACAGAGCGGCCTCATTCTTGTTCGAAGTGCCATTTCCCGCTAGTTTGGTTGCCACTGAGCCAACGGGACAAAAAAGGGATGGGGCGAAAGCCTCGGTCAGTTGCGTATGATTTTAAGTAAAAATGTGTTTGGATCACATCGAACCTTGAACAAGCGATTGAAGAAATTGCTGGCCGCTGTAGCGGTCACAGCATGCGTTGCCGTTGCGGGTTTGGCCCCGGTTAGTGCGGGCGGTGAAACGCGAACTATTTCTCTGATCCACATTCACACTGGCGAAAGCCTGACCATCACTTACAAAAAGGACGGCCAATATATTCCGTCCGCCATGCGCCAGATCAATTATCTGCTGCGCGATTGGCGCAAAAACCAAACCATCAGCATTGATCCGCGCACCATTGATCTGGTGTGGGAACTGCATGAAGATTTGGGATCACATGAGCCCATTCACATTGTCTGCGGTTACCGCTCAGCTTCTACCAATGCGTTTTTGCACCGCATTGGCCGGCATGTGGCGAGAGAAAGCCAACACATTCGCGGCAATGCAATTGACTTTTATTTTCCAGATGTCTCAACCCAAAAGATCCGCAACATAGCGCTTGTGCGCCAAGTGGGTGGCGTTGGCTATTATCGCTCAGCTGGCGGCCCAACCGGCTTCCTGCATGTAGACTCAGGCCATGTTCGTCATTGGGGGCCAGCTATTTCAGATTCGCAAATGGCACAAATTTTCCACGACGGTGAAAGAGTTGTCGGCAGGCGCTTGCGCAGCACCGAGGGCCAAACTGAAGTGGCTTCAGCTGATGATGGCCAAGCCAAACCCGGTTTCCTAAGCAAGCTTCTGGGCTTGAATAAATCCAAAACGGTTGCCTTGCAGGCCGCAAATCAAGTGGCCGATGCTGCTCAACCAAGTCCACCAGCAACTGATGACGCGGCCATGGCTGACCTCAGTCAAGACGCGTCTGCAACACCAAAGTCAAAATTACCGCCCGGCTCAAAGCTAACCGAAACCCAAATGGCATCCTTGGGTGATTTGAGTGAAGACGCTGCAACACCGCCGCTCAACCCAAAGGCTAAACTGCCAGCACGAGTGGCTGCAGCTGATGCTGAATCAGATTTGAACACCCCCACCGTAAACAAAGGCCGCATCATTCCAAAGCCACGCTTAAAGCCAGTTGAGGTTTTGTTGTTAGCCGCAGCCAATATGAAAACCCCGCCGCAGCTGATCCGTATCAACGCCGCGTCTGCCCCGCCGCCTGACCAAGCAGGAAATACAGTCGGCCCAACAGGCCAAGGCTTGGGCGTGATGATGCAAGCCGCAGCAGTTGATCCCACTGCCAAAGGTGGCCTTGGCTCAGAATTGCGCAACGGCACAGCAAAGGGCCTGCCCGTTATCAGGCCAATGATTGCCTCTGCCGCAGGCAACGAGATTGATTGGTGGCCAGCCCAAATGTTGCGCACCCCAGAAGAATCCATTCGCCGCGACGGCCAGCCCGCGTTAATTGGCACCATTGATCAAGATGTATTGCCAAAAGCCGCCGTGTTGAGCACAAATTTTGGTGGCTCGGCTTATGCGGCCACCCTGGCTGACGATGAACAACACGCTGCCGATGGCAAGGGCGATCTGGTGAGTACAAACTGAATTAAGCCAGGAGAATGAGCCGCCTAAACATGCGGTTCATCTTTATCGATCTTCTTAATGCCAGCTTCAACCGCAGGAAGGTTGGGATTTATTGCCAGCGCTTGGCGAAAGGCCGCGATCGCCTCATCACTGCGGTTGAGATCAACGAGAATGATGCCCTTCAGCGCATAACCCACATAGTCTCTCGGCTCTATCGCCAAGGCATGGTCAATATCAATCAGCGCCACATCTGGTCTACCAATTTTGTGGTAAAGAAATGCCCGGTGCTGCCAGCCAGCGGCAAATTGGGGATAGGTTTCCAATAACTGCGACAGCATCTTTTCGGCCGGATCATAATCGCCTGCAGACATGGCCACGGTGGATTCCTGCAACAACACTTCAGCGGTGGCCGATTTATTGCGCGTCCAAATTTCCTGAATTTCTTTTTCAATCGCCAAGGTGTTTTCGGATTTGCCTGCGGTGTGCAACTGCCCCAGCAAAGTGTCTAAACGGTTCGCGCGCAGCTTTTCTGGATCTTGTTTTGCAATCGGAATGGTTGTTGTGGCCGTGCTTGTGTCTTGGGCCATTGCGGCAGTGGCAAAACAGGCGAGGATCAAACTGGCTAAGGCAATACGCATGGATGAAAACTTAGCGCAAACTGCAGCCTAAAACAAATGCGCCGGACACAAAGCCCGGCGCAAAAATATATAAAACCCTAAAACAGCTTAGCCTTGGCGGGCCTTGAAGCGCGGGTTAGTTTTGTTGATGATGTAGACCCGGCCCTTGCGGCGAACCAATTTGTTGTCACGGTGGCGCTTGGCCAGAGACTTCAGTGAATTGCGAACTTTCATCGATTTAATCCATAAATATCGGGCCAGTGGCCCATAAGTTGGGCTTCGCATAGGCGATGGCTTCCCACCTGTCAACCCGTGTTCTATGGGTGATAATATGATGATTTCAACTGATGCCCTATTTTCCACTGCCGCATTTGTTTTAGGGTTGGCAGTAGCTGGCCTTATGTATTGGATGGAAAAGCGTCCACGCAAAGATTTGCGTCCACGGCTTTTTCCGACAACTTTGGTGCTATTTCTAGGCATGATGCTGGCGCTGGGGGCAGGCTTTCACTTGCTGGGCCTTGCCGGGCTTAAGCCGCCACCGCGCTAAACTTATTGGTTCAACAAAAACACCACATAGCCTGTGAAGTGTGGATTACCTGCCAAACTTGCTGGGGCCACCCAATCGCCACCTTGCAATAAGCCGATTTTAAAATTCACCTTCAAGCCACTTAGCTCTGCAAGATAGGTTTCATAACCGGGAATAACATGGCGGCCCTGATAAATTTGCAAAACAACTTCATCCACCGTGCCGCTGAGCGTTTGCAGTCCTGCCGGACTGGCATGCGCACTCCAATCAAGCAAACCTGTGACGCCGAGTTGGTAGTTGGCTGGCAAGTGAGCCCGCACCTTTTTAAGAAATTGCGCATAGTTCTCTAAATGCTTCGTGCCAGCGTCGAAATCAATTTGCAGTCCGGTGATGTTATTGCCGCTGCTACGCCAAGTCTCAAGGTGGGCAAGAATGTCATTTAAAAT
>DATCEN010000405.1:0-3025 GCA_036510015.1 Aestuariivirga sp. | reverse complement strand
CCATCAATGCCCGTGACGCGATGGAAAAAGGCGGCAAGCTGACTATTGAAACCAGCGCTGTGGTGCTTGATAAAAATTATGCTGACAAGAATGTCGAAGTAACGCCCGGCCCTTACGTGATGATCGCTGTAACCGACACTGGCGAAGGCATGAAGCCGGAAGTTCAAGAGAAGGTGTTCCAACCTTTCTACACCACCAAGCCACAAGGCAAAGGCACGGGCCTTGGCCTTTCGATGGTATATGGTTTCATTAAGCAATCAGGTGGCCATATCAGCATTTACTCAGAAGTGGGTCATGGCACCTCGGTGAAAATGTTCCTGCCACGCCAAATTGCTACGACGGACACTGTGGTTGATGCAGGTGTGGTGGTAGCGGCTGATCCTGCGCGCAAGGCGAAAATTCTTGTGGTCGAAGATCAAGAGGCGGTGCGGGCTGTGGCTTGCGGGTTCCTCGAAGATTTCGGTTATGAGATTGTTGAAGCCGGAGACGGCTTCCAAGCTTTGGCCGTTTTGCAAGAACAACAAGACATTGATCTGATGTTCTCGGATGTGGTGATGCCCGGCGGCATGAATGGTTTTGATTTGGCCCAAGCGGCTTTGACGCTGCGTCCTAATCTGAAGGTGGTGCACACGTCTGGTTATCCTAAGGGTGCGATGGTGCATCAAGAAGAACCGCGCTTCAAACAGGGCTTTATTATTATGAAGCCTTATCGCCGCGATGAGTTGAAGCAAATCCTCGAAAGCGCATTGGAAAAACAATAAAGCGCGCATTGCACTTTGTTGAACTGATCGCTACATAGCCCACAATTCATTCAGTTGCGGGATATTTTCATGGCGCGCCAATTTATCTATCATATGCAGGGGCTTTCCAAATCTTATGGCGGTGGCAAAAAGGTTTTGGACAATGTTCATCTGAGTTTTTATCCCGATGCCAAAATCGGTGTGCTTGGCCCCAACGGCTCGGGCAAATCCACCTTGATGAAAATCATGGCGGGGCGCGACAAGGAATGGAATGGCGAAGCCTGGTTGGCTGACGGTGCAACCGTTGGCTATCTCGAACAAGAGCCACAGCTCGATCCAACCAAAAACGTGTTTGAAAATGTGATGCTGGGTGTGGCCAAAAAGAAGGCCATTCTCGATCAATATAATGCCTTGATGGCGGATTATAACGATGAGAACGCCGAAAAGGCCGCAGTATTGCAAGACACCATTGATGCCGAAAACCTGTGGGATTTGGAGAGCCAAGTGGAGCAGGCAATGGATGCGCTGCGCTGCCCGCCGGGCGATGCTTCAGTTGACAATCTCTCTGGCGGTGAAAAGCGCCGCGTGGCTTTGACACAGTTGTTGTTGTCTAAGCCTGATCTCATTCTGCTTGACGAACCCACCAACCATTTGGACGCTGAATCCGTCAACTGGCTGGAACATCATTTGCGTGACTATCCAGGCGCTATTTTGATCGTCACCCATGATCGCTATTTCTTGGACAATGTGACGGGCTGGATTTTGGAACTGGATCGCGGCCGCGGCATTCCATATGAAGGCAACTATACGGCCTATCTCAAGGCCAAGTCTAAACGCTTCGAGCAAGAACAGCGCGAAGATGCGGCGCGCATGAAAGTTATTGCGCGCGAGCAAGAATGGATTTCACAATCACCCAAGGCCCGCCAAGCCAAGAGCAAGGCGCGTATTTCGTCTTATGATGAATTGCTGAAAAAGAATGATGAGCGGGTGAAGTCTCACGAAGCGCAAATCATCATTCCTCCGGGTGAGCGTTTGGGCGACAATGTTATTGATGTCGAGAATCTATCTAAGGCGTATGGCGACAAGTTGCTTATCGACAATCTCTCTTTCAAACTTCCGCCGGGTGGCATTGTAGGCATCATCGGGCCCAATGGCGCAGGCAAATCCACTTTGTTCCGCATGATTACCGGACAAGAAAAGCCCGATAGTGGCACCATTACCGTGGCCAATACTGTGACACTTGGTTATGTGGATCAAAGCCGCGATGCTTTGGATGCTAAAAAAACCGTGTGGCAGGAAATCTCTGGCGGTGCTGAGGTGATTTATCTGGGTAAACGCGAAATGAATAGCCGCGCTTATACCGGCGCGTTCAATTTCAAAGGCGGCGATCAGCAACAACCAGTGGGCACACTATCTGGTGGCCAACGCAACCGCGTGCATTTGGCCAAGATGCTTAAATCCGGCGCCAATGTTTTGCTGCTCGACGAGCCGACAAATGATCTCGACACCGAAACGCTGGCTGCGTTGGAAGAAGCGCTGGAAGATTTCGCTGGTTGCGCTGTGATCATCAGCCATGACCGTATGTTCCTTGACCGTTTGGCCACGCATATTCTGGCCTTTGAAGGCGACAGCCATGTGGAATGGTTTGAAGGCAACTTTTATGATTATGAAGAAGATAAAAAGCGCCGGCTGGGTGAAGATAGTTTGATGCCCAAGCGCATCAAGTATAAGAAGTTTGCACGGTAAATCTGGCATATCATCTTTTACCAGTGCGTAAGGCCAAGTAACTTTTCGCCAAGTGGGGTAAGTTTCGCAGTCTTGGCTGTATGCTTTTCCCATTGGCGCGGATCACCGGGAAATGCGTCGCGTTTGGGACTGTCAAGTTCGCGCCACAGCCTGATGCGCTCTTGTTTTAGCGCTTCATCGTCATAATCAGCCGGCTGCATCGAAATATATTGGGCCATCCGCACCCGATTGCCAGAATGGTTCGGTCGAACGCCGTGCGCGAGGAGTGAATTGAAGATCAGCAGATCGCCCGGCTCCATGTCGATGTTGATGGCTGAAAGGCCTGTCATATCGGGATGCTGTGAATCGCGATCTTTTGGCTGGGTTTTCACCCAATCATCGAAATGCTCAAAGAGATAGGGGACGCATTGGAATCCTCCGACATCACCATCTTGTTTTTGCAAACTCAGCACACCTTGAACACCGATTGGAGGCGGTTTGATTGAAGTGTCAACATCCCAATGGATGAAGCCATTGGGATTGCCTTTGACCTTCTTTGG
>DATCEN010000404.1:0-4047 GCA_036510015.1 Aestuariivirga sp. | reverse complement strand
AGCCCGTCATAGTGTTTCGGCACATTATTTTCTGGCGATGAGACCATCCGCGCCTTTTTATCCATCAACACAATCAGCGGAATGTTGTTGCGCTTGGCCACATGGAAATCGTTCTCGTCATGCGCGCCAGTGATCTTCACCGCACCAGTGCCAAATTCCGGATCAGGATATTCATCGGCAATGATGGGAATCAACCGCTCCGCAATCGGCAAGCGCACCATCTTGCCAACCAGCTTTTTGTAACGCTCGTCGGACGGATGAACCGCAACAGCGCCATCGCCCAACATCGTCTCTGGCCGCGTGGTGGAAATTACGATTTCAGAAATGCCATCAACCGGCCCATCGGCCAGCGGATAAGCAAAGCTCCACATCGCGCCCTTAACTTCGCGCGTTTCAACTTCAAGATCAGAGATGGCGGTTTCAAGAACCGGATCCCAATTTACAAGGCGCTGGTCTTTATAGATGAGGCCCTCTTTATAGAGTTGCACGAAAACTTTGCGCACGGCTGCAGAGAGCCCCTCGTCCATGGTAAAGCGCTCACGGCTCCAATCACAGCTCGCCCCCAAGCGCCGCAACTGTTGGGTTATAATGCCGCCGGATTCTTCTTTCCATTCCCACACGCGTTTCACAAACGCCTCGCGGCCCATGCTGCGCCGATCAGTTTTATTTTCGGCTTTCAGCAACCGCTCCACCACCATCTGCGTGGCGATGCCCGCATGATCTGTGCCCGGCTGCCACAACACATCGCGCCCGCGCATGCGTTCAAAGCGGCACAGAATATCCTGAATGGTGTTGTTCAGCGCATGGCCCATGTGCAGCGAGCCTGTCACATTCGGTGGTGGAATCACGATTGTGAATGGCTTGCCCTTAGAGCGGCCCGGCTTGAAATAGCCGCCTGATTCCCAAGCTTCATAAAGCCGGGCTTCCATTTCTTGAGGATCGAAAGTTTTATCGAGGGCCATAGGGGATTCTTTGCTGCTGGAGGTTTTGGCGCTTAAAGCAGGGCTAGAGCTTTAGAGCAACAGGCGCATGGCCCGCGAAAGCTCTTCCTTTTGCGATAAGGCGTTGCGCAATAACTAACGTCCGCGCCGCGCCACGCGCTCAATCTCATCGCGCACCAAGCGTTCCACCATCGTCGGCAGATTATCATCCAGCCATTGGCGCAACAAAGGCCGCAACAGTTCATCGGCGCGGTCTTGCAATCCGGCGTCGCCGCCCAATTGCGCCACCATGGCATTGGCCAGGGCCTGAAACGACGCCTGTGCCGCATAGGCTGATTGTGGCGACAGGAGTGCCTGATCAGGGTGTTGGGCATCTGGCTGCTGATAGGGCTCAGTCGAATATCCTGGCTGTTCCAGATAGCTCTGCGGTTGAACGTCCTGCACCCAAGGTTGCGGCCGGGGCGGATAATAGGGCTCAGGCTCCTGCTCAGATTGAAACACGGATTCTGGTGCGGCCTCATAAAGCGAGTGCGTTGGGCGCAGAACAGGTGCTTGCGGGACTACTGCGGTATCCAGTTTGTGGCGCTGCACACGCTGGCGCAGCGAGGCTATATTGCTGTCCGCATCACGCCCAGGCTTGCCTGCCTGCGGGGCAACATCCTGCATCAATGTGCTACGTAAATTCGGCACAGGTGCCCCAGCAGCATCACGCGCATCAAGCTCGTTGATGTCACGATCAATTGCGCGCCTAATCGTCGCAAGCAATTCTTCAACGCGTGGCTCTGCTGTCACTGATTCACCGGTGCCCAAACTTCGGGGTAAACTTAGATGAGTGGTGAGACTTTGTCACCCAGCAACAAAAGCTTACTGCAAGACATCCGCATCCAGCCCAATCCATTTATTACGAACTGTGTCGTAATTGGAATTTACATCATAGACTGGGCCAAGGTGCAAATGCCTGCCGGTGAGATGGCCCATCGCCGATTGTAACTGATAGGATGACAAAATCTGGTCATGTTGAGCTGAGACCAATGCGATCTGATTGGTCAGCAAGGTCAATTCTGCGTTCAGCACGTCGATTGTTGAGCGTGATCCCACTTGATATTCCTGCACCAAACCATTGTAAGCCAAACGTGAGGAGCTAACCCCAGTTGAATTGGCTGTAACCGATTGCTGAGCAGCAATATAACCCTCCCACGCAGCCACAACTGCTTGGCGCACTTGCCTGACGGTATCAATCACACTGATTTTCGATTGGCTTGCTTTCTGCTTAGCTTGACGCACTTGCGAATAGTTGAGGCCCGCTTCATAAATAGGTACAGTCAAAACGCCTTGGATTGTGCCGCTGCTAACTGTTTCTGGCGATGTTGAAGAACCATTCTGCGCACCCGAAAATGAATAAAGCCCCTGCAAATCGGCTTGAGGCAGCAAGGCACTCGCGGCCACGCCAACATTATGGTCAGCAGCAACGGCGTTTTGAGCGGATGCAAGGATATTAGGATTGGTTTGGCTAGCTATACCTAAAGCTTGATCCAAGCTGCCTGGTGGCTGCGCTGCGGGTGCTTGGGATAACCCGTCCGGTGCATGACCAACATATTGCAAATAACTGGCTTCACTGGTTTTCGCAGTAGCAATAGCTAGCGATAAAGCGGCACGCTGAGAGGCAACGCCTGCTTGCGATTCGGCCACATCGGTGCGGGTCAATACACCCGCTTTAAAGCGTTCATTCGTGGCCTTGTCTTGGCCTTGCAGCACTGCCAGATCGCGCTCACGCAATTCAACAATTTTACGATCACGCTGCACGTTAAGATAAGCTGTCACAACATTAAGCAAAACCTGCTCTTCGGTGGCCAATAATTGTTGTTGGCCAGAACTCACCTGTGCTTCAGCAACAGCGGTTCTTTCAGTCGTACCAAAACCACGGAACAATGGCTGATTCAGTTTGATCGCTAAATTTTCTTGCCCCGGGGTGAAATAGCTCGTGGCCCCACCCGGAAAAGATGAATAAGTGCCATTTTGTCCAACTATAGCACTGGTCGAAACTGTTGGGCGCCAACCAGATAAAGCTTGCGGCACATTTTCATCGGTGGCGCGCTGCCCAGCGCGAGCGGCATTTAAGGTTGGATTGGTGCGATAAGCGCTTAACAACGCATCATGCAGTGTTTCTGCTTTAACTGATGAAGCAAAACCATTTGCGGCGGCCAATGCTAAAACCGCCACACCTATTTTGTTGCGAAGACCCACGAGCTAACCCCTGTTTTCTTAAAACCTATTGCAGTCCGATATAGGGTAAGCCGATACCAATTGCAAAGCGTTGCCCACAGAATTTATCAAAAATTAATAAATGCCGCACCTTGAAAACACAACCACCTGCCCACCTCAAATTGAAGAAAATGCGTAGTTGTGCAGCCAGACACATTCGCTTATAGACCGCGCCGACTTTGGTTCCGTGGCGGAATGGCTACGCAGAGGACTGCAAATCCTTGTATGGGGGTTCGATTCCCTCCGGAACCTCCATAAAAAGTGGCCCCGCAAAAAACCGCTTCCCTGTCAAAGGAAGAGGCGTTATAGCGCGGCCAGAGCGTTTTGCGTTTTCGTAGAAAAGGCAAAATCGCTAAAATATTTTGGTCGATCAACTTTACTGAACTTTGATAAAACATCAAAGTTCAGGTCGATCTTATTCCTCGATAGCTCAGTTGGTAGAGCATTCGACTGTTAATCGAATGGTCGCTGGTTCGAGTCCAGCTCGAGGAGCCAATTTTTGAAAGGGCCGATGGCAACATCGGTCCTTTTGTATTAAAGGTCACAGCCATGAACATTTGCCCATCAGTCATTGAAGCCATCGGCAACACCCCGCTCATCAAATTGCGCAAGGCTTCTGAACTCACCGGCTGCACCATTCTGGGCAAGGCGGAATTCATGAACCCCGGCCAATCGGTAAAAGACCGTGCGGCACTTTTTATCATTAGGGCCGCCGAAAAATCAGGGGCACTCAAGCCTGGTGGCACCATTGTTGAGGGAACCGCTGGCAACACTGGCATCGGTCTGTGCGTGGTGGCCAATGCGCTTGGCTATAAAACAGTAATTGTGATCCCCGATACGCAAG
>DATCEN010000403.1:0-3799 GCA_036510015.1 Aestuariivirga sp. | reverse complement strand
AATTCCTTTTTAGGTCGGCGTGATCAAAAACCACTGTGTCCACACCCATGGAATTTTGCAATTTGGCGTTGCCCATCAATGTATCAACCGAAGCTTCACTCGCCAAAACCAAATAGCCTTGCTCACGAAAACTGATATCTGCGTCTGCACCAAATTCCTGCTTCAACCCGCGAATGAGGCGCAACGTGAAACCCGAAAGTAAAATGTTCTCTGGTGTTGAAAACTGTCCGCGAATACCACCCCAAGATAAGGGCGTGCAGGCTTTTGAATAGGTCGGGTCTTTTTCGATTATCGCAATGCTGCCGGTGAACCCGTTCTTGCGTAAATAATAAGCCGTGGATGAACCCACGATGCCGCCGCCCACAATCACCACATCATAGTGCTTCATCAAATCCACCCACTATCCATAAGGTAGAGCAACACAGTCGCAGTAACCGCTGAAAGTGCGGTTCCCGCAGCAACAGCGCCCGAAACTGCCGGAACCGCCTCTTCATTGCGTTGTGCAAACAAAAACGCATTGGCACCAGTGGGCATAGAGGCAAACAACACGGCAATTTTGCTCCACAGCGGCGGTGTCACAAATACAAAATGGCTGAGAACGAAAACCACAAAGGGTGCTAAAAACATTTTGAGGCCGATCAAGACGAATGTGCCGCCCCACGATCCTCTAAGTGAGTAACTCGATAGTGAAACACCCAGCGCAAATAGTGCAGTTGGCACTGAGGCATCTGCCAACATCGAGAGGGTTTTGTCTGGAATCGGATGAAGGCCAAGCCCGGTGAAGCGCCAAAACACGCCGGCGAGCACGGCAACCACAATGGCATTTGTGCCCAAATTGCGGATCAACTGGCGGCCCAGAGAAGTCCAATGAATTCCAGCCTCATTGCGTGCGAGTTCTCTTTGCAGCGTTGCCGCCGTCCACAGGATTGGCGAATGTATAGAAAGGATGAGCCCGAGCGGAACGCCAACACTATCGCCAAAATGTGCAATGGCCAAAGGGCCGCCGAGCAAACCCACATTGCCAAAGCCAGTGGCCATGGAAGCAGACGCGCCACCAGAAAAGTCTAAACTATCAAACTTTCTGGAAATAACTGCTGCTGCGATCCAAGCAACTGCAATGCCGCCAAAGAATGCGGCCCATAAGCCCCAAGGTGCACCTTCGCTCGAACCCATCGTGGCCATGGTGCGAAATAGAAAGGCCGGAATGGCGACGTTAAACACAAACAGGCCCAACCCACGCCCAGCCGTTGCATCAAGAATTTTGGCCCAAGCGAAAACATAACCCAGAACGATGAGGCCAAAGACCGGGAGGACGGTGGTGAGGATGGAATCCAAGACCTAGATCGCCACCTTTTCGGCGGCAGTTTCCGCATTGCCCGTATTTGGAGTGCCTCGCGGTTCGATCAAAAGCACATGACATTCTTCATCCGCTTTGGGACAGTGTTCAATACCTTTCGGAACGACGTAGACTTCGCCAGGATTAAGAACAACGTCACCGCCACGCATTTGGATAGTGAGGCGACCTTTGAGCACCATGAAAAAATCATCGGTATCAGCGTGAGAATGCCAAACAAATTCATCCTTGAGCTTGACCACCAGCAAGTCATTACCATTGTAGTCGCCGACAATCTTCGGCGACCAAAGTTCTGAGAACGATGCCAATTTCTCTGTGAGGTTGATTGGGGTGTTGTTCATCTCAAAGCCAAGAATGTGAGACAGCATTCTTCTTTTCGAAGCTTGTGATTGACTCGGCCTTCTCCATCGTTAGCGCAATGTCATCCAAACCATTGAGTAAACAATGTTTGCGAAAGGCATCAATCTCAAACTTCACCGTGCCGCCATCTGGCCCACGAATTTCTTGATTGGGCAGATCAATGGTCATCGTGGCATTAGCGCCGCGTGAAGCATCATCCATCAACAGCTTCAGCTGTTCAGGCGTAACCCTGATCGGCAAAATTCCATTTTTAAAACAGTTGTTATAGAAAATATCGGCAAAGCTGGTCGAGATCACACAGCGAATACCAAAATCCAGCAAGGCCCATGGCGCATGTTCGCGGCTGGAACCACAGCCAAAGTTATCACCGGCGACTAAAATCTCAGCTTTGCGATAAGCTGGTTTATTGAGCACAAAGCCCGGTACTTCGATGCCATCTTGCGTAAAGCGCATTTCATAAAACAGCGATTTGCCTAAGCCCGTGCGCTTAATCGTTTTCAAAAATTGCTTGGGAATGATCATGTCGGTGTCAACGTTCACAACGTTCATAGGTGCCGCAACGCCGTTCAACACTTCAAATTTTTTCATGTTACATTCTCCTTATATCAGATCAACCGAGGCTGCTTCATCGGCCCCTATCATAATGTTCAAATTCTGCACGGCAGCGCCAGAAGCACCTTTGCCGAGATTGTCATAAATAGCCATCAACACAAACTGCCCAAGCACTTCATTGCCGTGAAGCGAAAGCCGCATACGGTTGCTATTGTTCAACGCTTCAGGGTTTAATGCTTCGGCTGAGCCAAGAGGGACCACCTCAATAAAGCGCGCGCCAGCATGATGCGCCGCAATCACTTCATGCAAATGCTCCAAAGTTGTTCCCGCCTTCAATTGGCTGGCGAACAGCGGCACAGTGGTCAGCATGCCTTGAGCAAAATCCCCCACCACGGGCTGAAACAACACATCTTGCTTTGTGCCAGTATATAATTTCATCTCGGGCAAGTGCTTGTGATCAAAGTTGAGGGCATAGGGCGTGAATTCAGAAGCCTGATGACCCTTGGCCACATAATCTTCAATCATCTTTTTGCCGCCACCCGAGTAGCCAGAAACGCCACCATAGTTCAGTGGCACTTCGCGTGACAAAAGTCCGGCATCAATCAATGGCTTCACCAAAGCAATCATACCTTGCGGCCAACAGCCGGGGTTCGTCACCCGCTTTGCCGTAGCAATTTTCGCGCGTTGCCCCTTATTCAGTTCGGCAAAGCCGTAGGCCCAATCGGGATTCACCCGGTGCGCTGATGAGGCATCAATCACCCGCGTTTTGGAATTGGCGTCAAGGAGAGCGACAGCTTCCACCGCTGCTGCATCCGGCAGGCACAGAATGGCCACATCCACGCCGTTGAGCAAATCGGCGCGCGCTTGTGCATCCTTGCGTTTGTCAGGTGCAATCGAAACCATCTCTAAATCCGTGCGATTTTTTAGCCGATCACGGATTTGCAATCCGGTGGTGCCAGCTTCGCCGTCAATAAATATCGTGTGTTTTCTTGCCATTTGTGGGCGCTTCTAGCCCCAGTGCCCGCTCCGATCAAGTTGCAGAGTTGACCGACAAGAACTGGTATCTGCTAAAATGAATGGAAAATGAACGCAGCCCTCAGGGTCGGTTCAGTTGGCCGCGGCTAAACCTGCATACATCACCGGCAATCAAGCCCCTGAATTAAAACTAAGGAACGCACCATGAAAAAGACCCTGATCGCTCTCGCCGCCGCTGCCACCCTTGCAGTAGGCTTTTCTGCAACCGCCAATGCTGACAGCTTTGGTTTTGGCTTTGGTGGATATGGCCAACCACACTTTGGCTTTTCCGTAAATGATGGATATGGTGGCGGTTACGGCTACCGCCAAGCAGGCTACGGAGACTACGGCTGGGGCCGCCCACGCTGCCACACTGAATGGGTTCCAGGATGGAACCATCCACACCATGTTTTGGTTTGCCGCCGCTAGGCTCGCCACAAGCCCCAAATGCAAAAAGCCGCCAGTTTCTGGCGGCTTTTTAAATTCAACTGGAAATCAATTATTACTTGGCGATTTCCG
>DATCEN010000402.1:0-2504 GCA_036510015.1 Aestuariivirga sp. | reverse complement strand
GAGGAAGGCTTCGGCCATTTTATCGGTGGCAAATTTCACCGAACGAAATCCCCACGCCTTGATGTGTTCAATCCGGCAACGGGCTCGAAATTAACAACCATCGCCAATGGTACTGAAACTGATGTGAACCAAGCTGTTGCAGCCGCGTCCAAAGCCTTCAGCAGTTGGAGCAAGCTTTCGGGCCACGCACGCGCCAAACATCTTTATGCCATTGCCCGCCACATCCAAAAACGAGAACGCTTTCTGGCGGTGCTGGAAACTATGGATAATGGCAAAACCATCCGCGAGAGCCGTGATATTGATATTCCATTGGTGGCTCGGCATTTTTATCATCATGCCGGCTGGGCGGAGTTGCGTGATACGGAATTTAAAGGCTACGCGCCGCTGGGTGTTTGCGGGCAAATCATTCCGTGGAATTTTCCGCTGTTGATGCTGGCTTGGAAGATTGCGCCAGCACTCGCTGCTGGCAACACTGTGGTGTTGAAGCCAGCGGAATTCACCCCACTCACGGCATTGGCTTTCGCTGAGATTTGCGCCGAGGCTGGCTTGCCCGATGGCGTGGTGAATATCATCACTGGCGATGGCAACACAGGCGCAGCTTTGGTGGCACATAAATCCGTGGTCAAAATTGCTTTCACCGGTTCCACTGATGTAGGCCGCATTATTCGTAAGCAAACTGCGGGCAGCGCAAAGAAGCTGTCATTGGAATTGGGTGGCAAATCTCCCTTCATCGTTTTTGATGATGCTGATCTTGATGGTGCGGTTGAAGGTGTTGTTGATAGCGTTTGGTTCAATCAAGGCCAAGTCTGTTGTGCGGGCACGCGGCTGCTCATCCAGGAAAGCATCCACGACAAATTTATCGCTAAACTAAAACGCCGCATGGAAACTTTGCGCGTGGGCGATCCGCTGGATAAATCCAATGACATGGGGCCACTGGTTGATCCGGTTCAAGTTGCCCGTGTGGAGGGCTTGGTGAGCCAAGGCGTGGAAGAAGGTGGGGAGTATTTTTCGTCACCTTGCATGTTACCAGAGCTGGGCAACTTCTTTGCACCTGGCTTGTTCACTGATGTGGGCACGGCTTCAACTGTGATGCGTGAAGAAATTTTCGGGCCAGTGATCAGCGCCATGAGCTTCAGAACACCCGATGAGGCGGCCATGCTGGCCAATCATACGGCTTATGGCTTGGCCGCATCGATCTGGTCAGAGAATATCAATGTCGCATTAGATGCAGCAGCGCGGGTGAAGGCCGGTGTTGTATGGATCAATTCGACCAACCTCTTTGATGCGGCAGCTGGCTTCGGTGGCTACAAGGAATCTGGCTTTGGCCGTGAAGGCGGGCGCGAGGGCATGTTTGAATATCTGCAAGCTGATTGGCTGCATAAATTGCCTGCCGCAAAATCAACACCAACAAAACTGCTGGCAACCAGCGATGCAACATCCCCTGCCAGTTCTGACATTGATCGCACTGCAAAGCTTTATATTGGCGGCAAACAGGTGAGGCCGGATAGCGGCTATTCCTACGCGGTGAAAACACCCAAGGGCAAGCTCGCTGGGCTTGCAGGCTTGGGCAGCAGGAAAGATATCCGAAATGCGGTGGAAGCAGCGCTCAAGGCTTCCGCATGGAGCACAGCCTCGGCACATAACCGCGCGCAGGTGTTATACTTCCTCGGTGAAAATCTTTCCGCCCGCAGCAAAGATTTTCAATCGCGTTTGATTGAGTTGGGCGCAACTCAATCCGCAGCAAAGTGCGAAGTTGAAACGGGTTTGCAGCGTATTTTCTTCTACGCAGCTTGGGCCGATAAATATGATGGCCGCATTCATTCCACCAATGCCAAGCGCCAAACCACTTTGGCTTTTAATGAACCCTTCGGCGTGATGGGGTTGATCTGTCCGGATGAAGCGCCATTGCTGGCCATGCTGACATTAGCCTTGCCTGCCTTAGCCATGGGCAATACGATTGTTGTTGTGCCGTCGCAAAGCCAGCCGCTGTTGGCTACGGATTTCTATCAACTGTTGGATACATCGGATGTGCCAGCCGGTGCTTTCAACATCGTTACGGGGCAGCGCGACGAGCTGGCAAAAGTTCTCGCTGAGCATGATGAGGTTGCATCAGTTTGGTTTCACGGTGATGCCAAAGGCAGCGCCATGGTGGAAGCGGCATCAGCTGGCAATCTCAAATCCACTTGGGTGAATAACAGTAAGCGCTTTGATTGGTACGCAAACGAAGCCCAAGGCGTTGAATGGTTGCGCCGTGCCACTCAGGTCAAAAATATCTGGATCCCCTACGGCGAGTAACATGCTTGAAGGCGCTATAGATATTTATTGCAACAATAGAAGAGGATAATTTTTTATGGTAAAAACATTTGCGGGTATGCTAGCCGCCGCCAAGGCGGTTGTGCCCACGATCTCGGTTGAAGAAGCCAAAAAACTCATGGGCAACCCCAATGTGGTTTTCCTCGATGTGCGTGATGGAACTGAGGTGGCCAATGGTAAAGTGAAGGGCG
>DATCEN010000401.1:0-6277 GCA_036510015.1 Aestuariivirga sp. | reverse complement strand
GCCGGAATCAGGCGGCCAACGATGACATTTTCCTTGAGGCCGTCCAGCGTGTCGATCTTGCCTTGAACGGCAGCATCGGTGAGCACGCGGGTGGTTTCTTGGAACGACGCGGCTGACATAAAGCTGCGTGTTTGCAAGCTGGCCTTGGTGATGCCAAGCAGAACCGGTTGCGCCGTTGCGGGCTTAAGGCCTTCAGAGACAAGCTTGACGTTTTCACGATCAAACTCTTCACGGTCAAGCTGTTCACCGGGCAACAGGGTGGACTCACCACGGTCGATCACTTCAACCTTTTGCAGCATCTGACGCACAATCACTTCAATGTGCTTGTCGTTGATGCCCACGCCTTGCAGACGGTAAACTTCCTGAATTTCGTTCACCAAGAATGCTGCAAGTTCTTCCACGCCTTTGATGGCAAGGATGTCATGCGGCGCAGGGTTACCGTCCATCAGGTATTCGCCCTTTTCAATGAAGTCACCTTCTTGAACTGGCAAATGCTTACCCTTAGGGATCAGATATTCAACGGCTTCTGCGCTGTCATCTTGCGGCACAATTTTAACCCGGCGCTTGTTCTTATAGTCGCGGCCGAATTCAATCTTGCCGGAGATTTCAGCAATGATGGCAGCATCCTTAGGCCGGCGCGCTTCAAACAGCTCGGCAACACGCGGCAGACCGCCGGTGATGTCACGTGTCTTGGCACTTTCAAGTGGGTTACGCGCAAGCACGTCACCAGCACCAACCTTAGAACCAGGCTCAACTGACAGAATAGCATCAACCGAAAGAAGGTAACGTGCTTCGCCGCCACGTGGCAGCTTCTTCACTTCACCATCAGCGCCCTTAATCACAATGGCTGGCTTGAGGCCAGTGCCACGTTGATTGGTGCGCCAATCGATGATCACACGGTTGGTGATGCCGGTGGTTTCGTCGGTTTGTTCGTTAACGGTTACAGCGTCAACCACATCCTCGAATGCAACGATACCATCAACTTCGGTGAGGGCCGGACGGGTGAATGGATCCCATTCAGCAATACGCAAGCCGCGCTTCACGCTGTCACCGGTGTTGACGTGCAGGCGTGAACCATAACCAACCTTATAGGTGGCACGGTCTTGGCCTTGCGCGTCCTTGATCGCGATGATGCCGTTACGGCCCATCACAACCAACTGGCCAGCAGTGTTCTTAGCAACAGTAACGTTGCGCACTTCAACCGCACCATCCGTTGAAGCTTCAACGAATGACTGGTCGATCACCTGCGCCACGCCGCCGATGTGGAACGTGCGCATGGTAAGCTGGGTGCCAGGTTCACCAATTGACTGAGCCGCAATAACACCAACGGCTTCACCCATGTTAATAGGTGTGCCGCGTGCAAGATCGCGACCATAACAGGCCGCGCAAACACCGAACTTGGTTTCGCAAGTCAGCACTGAGCGGATGCGAATGTGGCCGAGGTTGGCCTTTTCGATAAGCTCGACATCGGCTTCGAGAATTTCCCTGCCCATAGGCACGATAACTTTGCCCGTAACAGGATCACGAATGTTCTCAGCCGCAGTACGGCCCAACACACGTTGGCCCAGCGACACGATGACTTGACCTGAGTCAACCAACGGACGCGTGGTAAGGAAATTCTTAGTGCCGCAATCCGTTTCAGAAATGATTGCGTCTTGCGCCACGTCAACCAAACGACGGGTGAGGTAACCAGAGTTAGCGGTTTTAAGCGCCGTATCCGATAGGCCCTTACGCGCACCATGGGTGGAGTTGAAGTATTCGAGAACCGACAAACCTTCCTTGAAGTTTGAAATGATCGGTGTTTCGATGATCTCGCCTGATGGCTTGGACATCAGTCCACGCATACCACCCAGTTGCTTCATCTGCGTAACAGAGCCACGCGCACCTGAGTTGCTCATCATATAGATCGAGTTAATCGGCAACACGCGACCGGTCTTTGGATCTTTCTTGACGGCAGAAATTTCTGCCATCATTTCTTCCGTCACTTTTTCGTTGCACTTCTGCCAAGCATCAACAACCTTGTTGTATTTTTCACCTTGGGTGATGAGACCGTCAGAATACTGTTGCTCATATTCCTTCACCAGAACGCGGGTGTTGGCCACCAGCTTTTCTTTAGCAGCCGGAATAACAACGTCATCCTTGCCGAATGAAATGCCGGCCTTATACGCGTGGTGGAAGCCCAGCGACATAATACGATCAGCAAAAACCACTGCTTCTTTCTGGCCGCAATGGCGATAGACTGAATCGATCATTTTAGAAATGTCGCGCTTGACCATAACCTTGTTGCACAGATCGTAAGACATATGCACCGCATGGGGCAAAAGCTCACCAATCTTCATGCGGCCCGGAGTGGTTTCAACGATACGGGTTTTCAATACACCCTCATCGTTCATCTCCATAATGCGGCCTTTGATCTTGGCGTGCAGAGTAACAGCACCAGCAGCAAGGGCGTGATCAACTTCAGCCATCGAGCCGAAGGCCATGCCTTGGCCTGGTTCACCATCATTCATCAATGACAGATAATAAAGACCCAGAACAATATCCTGCGACGGCACAATGATCGGTTGACCGTTAGCAGGGTGAAGCACGTTGTTGGTGGACATCATCAACACACGCGCTTCAAGCTGCGCTTCGAGAGACAATGGAATGTGAACGGCCATTTGGTCGCCGTCAAAGTCCGCGTTGAAAGCAGTACACACCAACGGATGCAACTGAATGGCCTTGCCTTCGATCAGCACAGGTTCAAACGCTTGAATGCCCAAACGATGCAGTGTTGGAGCGCGGTTGAGCAAAATGGGGTGTTCGCGGATCACTTCATCCAAGATATCCCACACTTCTGGCTTTTCTTTTTCAACCAACTTCTTGGCTTGCTTCACGGTTGAAGACAGGCCTTTGGCCTCAAGGCGCGAATAAATAAACGGCTTGAACAGCTCCAACGCCATCTTCTTTGGCAGACCGCACTGATGCAATTTCAATTCTGGGCCCACGGTGATCACCGAACGGCCGGAATAGTCAACGCGCTTGCCCAAGAGGTTCTGGCGGAAGCGGCCTTGCTTGCCCTTCAGCATATCAGACAGTGACTTGAGTGGACGCTTGTTAGCACCGGTGATAACGCGACCACGACGGCCATTGTCAAACAGCGCATCAACCGACTCTTGCAACATGCGCTTTTCGTTGCGCACGATGATATCTGGCGCACGCAGTTCGATCAGGCGCTTCAAACGATTGTTGCGGTTGATCACGCGGCGATAAAGGTCATTGAGATCGGAAGTCGCAAAGCGACCACCATCCAGCGGAACGAGTGGACGCAATTCTGGCGGGATCACCGGAACGATCGTAAGGATCATCCATTCAGGGCGGTTGCCTGATTCAAGGAAGTTCTCCACCAGCTTCAAGCGCTTGGCCAATTTCTTTGGCTTTAATTCGCCAGTCGCAACCTTCAACTCTTCACGCAAAGTGATCTTGAGCTGGTCAAGGTTGATGGCAATAAGCATATCACGAATGGCTTCAGCACCTATGGATGCCGTGAAGCTATCTTCGCCATATTCTTCCTGGGCTTTGAGATATTCATTCTCGCCCAACAACTGATGCATCTTGAGTGGGGTTAGGCCGGGTTCAACCACAATATAGTTTTCGAAATAGAGAATGCGCTCAACATCCTTCAACGTCATGTCAAGCAAATTGGCGATGCGTGATGGCACCGACTTCAAGAACCAGATGTGCGCAACAGGCGCTGCCAAATCGATATGGCCCATGCGCTCACGCCGCACCTTGGAAAGGGTGACTTCAACGCCGCATTTTTCGCAGATGATGCCCTTATATTTCATGCGCTTATATTTGCCGCACAGGCATTCATAATCCTTCACGGGCCCAAAGATGCGCGCGCAGAACAAGCCATCCCGTTCTGGCTTGAAGGTGCGGTAATTGATGGTTTCCGGCTTTTTGATTTCGCCGAAAGACCAAGACGCGATCTTCTCTGGCGAGGCGACCGTGATCTTGATTTGGTCAAACGCTTGGGCAGGAGTGACCGGGTTGAAGACGTTCATCATTTCTTGGTTCATGTGAACTCGTTCCTTATTTTAGGCTTTTGCGCATAAAGCCTGATTTGAAATTCAAAACTCGAAAGTGGGAGGATGAGAATTCACCCTCCCCTTAAATTCAATGCTGTTCGTGTTGTACTTTTGCTTGCGGGGCAGCAACAGCAACCTCGGTTGGTGATGCACTTTGCAATTCAACGTTAAGACCCAGAGACCGCATTTCCTTGACGAGAACGTTGAAGCTCTCAGGAATGCCGGTTTCAAAGGCATCATCACCACGAACGATGGCTTCATAAACCTTGGTGCGGCCTGCCACATCGTCAGACTTGACGGTGAGCATTTCCTGCAAAGTGTAAGCAGCGCCGTAAGCTTCCAATGCCCAGACTTCCATTTCGCCAAACCGTTGCCCACCAAACTGCGCCTTGCCGCCCAGCGGCTGCTGAGTGACGAGTGAGTATGGGCCGATGGAACGTGCGTGGATCTTGTCGTCCACCAAATGGTGAAGCTTCAAGATATAGATGTAACCCACGGTGACCAGGCGGTCGAAAGCCTCGCCAGAACGACCATCATAAAGCTTGATCTGGCCAGAGGTTGAAAGGCCCGCTTCAGTCAACATCTTGGCGATGTCTTCTTCGCGCGCACCATCAAACACTGGTGTTGCAATCGGCACACCTTTGCGAACTGATCCAGCAAACTCAATCATGTCATTGTCGTCGAGTGCATCGATCTCAACATTCTTGCCATAAATTGTAGTCAGCAAATCACGAACCGGCTTGGGTTTTTGGCTGGATTGATAGACCTCAAGGGCCGCACCAATCTTTTTGCCAAGGCCAGCACAGGCCCAACCCAAATGGGTTTCAAGGATCTGGCCCACGTTCATGCGCGAAGGCACGCCCAATGGATTGAGCACAACGTCAACCGGTGTGCCATCTTCCAAGTAAGGCATATCTTCTTGCGGCACGATGCGTGATACAACGCCCTTGTTGCCATGGCGGCCAGCCATCTTGTCACCGGGCTGAATTTTACGCTTCACGGCAACGAAGACCTTGACCATCTTCATAACGCCGGTCGGCAATTCATCGCCACGTTGCAGCTTCTCAACCTTGTCCATGAAGCGCGTTTCAAGACGCTTCTTGGAGTCATCATACTGCACCTTCATGGCTTCCAACTCGCCCATGGACTTTTCATTGCCCAAGGTGATGTTCCACCACTGCGAACGTGGAATATCTTCCAAATTCTTCTCCGTGATTTTGCCATCCAACTTGTGGCCGCGTGGGCCACCCGTTGCGGTTTTGCCATGCAAGAAATCATGCAAGCGACCGTAAGAGTTGCGATCAAGGATCGCCAACTCGTCGTCTCTGTCTTTGGCCAAGCGTTCAATCTCTTCGCGCTCGATCGACAAGGCGCGTTCATCCTTATCCACACCGTGGCGGTTGAACACACGCACTTCAACAACTGTGCCCGACACACCAGGTGGCAGACGCAGAGACGTGTCACGCACGTCAGAGGCCTTTTCACCAAAGATGGCGCGCAGCAGTTTTTCTTCTGGTGTCATTGGGCTTTCGCCCTTTGGCGTGATCTTGCCACACAGAATATCACCGGGCTTCACTTCAGCGCCAATGTAAACAATGCCCGCTTCGTCAAGGTTCTTGAGAGACTCTTCGCCCACATTTGGAATGTCGCGGGTAATTTCTTCAGGCCCAAGCTTCGTGTCGCGCGCCATCACATCGAACTCTTCGATATGGATGGAGGTGAACACGTCATCTTTCACGATGCGCTCAGACAAAAGAATAGAGTCTTCGAAGTTGTAACCCTGCCATGGCATAAAGGCCACGAGGCAGTTTTGACCCAAGGCCAAATCGCCCAGCTCAGTTGATGGGCCGTCAGCGATAATGTCGCCAGCGCCAACCCGGTCACCAGCACGCACCAGCGGACGCTGGTTGATGCAAGTCGATTGGTTGGAACGTTGGAACTTAGCCAAGGTGTAAATATCAACGCCCGGCTTGGTTGGATCAGTTTCTTCCGTGGCGCGAATAACAATGCGCTTGGCATCTACTTGGTCGACCACGCCAGAACGGCGCGCCGTGATGGCGGCACCAGAGTCACGCGCCACAATAGCTTCCATACCAGTGCCCACGAGTGGTGCCGATGAACGCACCAGCGGAACTGCTTGGCGTTGCATGTTGGAACCCATGAGGGCGCGGTTTGCGTCATCGTTTTCCAAAAACGGAATAAGAGCC
>DATCEN010000400.1:0-12492 GCA_036510015.1 Aestuariivirga sp. | reverse complement strand
ATGCGGCAACGGGTGATTATTCGCGCGGCGCATCGGGCTTTTGGATTGAAAATGGCGAGATCCAATTTCCGGTGAGTGAAATTACCGTTGCGGGAAATCTCAATCAGATGTTCTTGAACCTAACCCCGGCCAGTGATTTGGAATTCCGCGGCGCCACCAATGCACCCTCATGCCTTGTTGAAGGGATGACGCTTGCAGGACGTTGATCTCATCCGCGCAGCGTTGGAGCAAGCCAACAAAGTCGCCCTGCAGTATTTTCGCAAGAATCCCAAAACCTGGAACAAGCCGGATGGCTCGGTGCTCACTGAGGCTGATCTTGCGGTGAATGAAACCCTTCATCAGCTTATTGGCAAAGCAAGGCCAGAAGACGGATGGCTGTCGGAGGAAGGGCCGGATGATCCAGCGCGTCTCACACAAAAACGCTGTTGGATTGTTGATCCCATTGATGGCACCAGAAGTTTTGCGCTTGGTCGTGATGAATGGTGCATCGGCTTATGTGTCGTTGAAAACGGCGAGCCTATTGCAACGGGTGTGCAACATCCGGCAACGCAAAAGCTATTTCTGGCCAGCAAGAGTATGGGGGCCACATTGAATGGCGAAGCCACCTATGTGAATGACGCGGCGGATTTGTCCCACGCTCGCTTAGCCAGTCGCCCAGCCGCACTTCGCCGCCTGCAAGCGCCAGAGGCAATACCCATTGATATGAGTTACACGCCCCAGATTGCGCGCCTTGCACTGCTCGCCGCAGGTGAGGTTGATGTAGTGGCGTCCTTCGGGCCCAAGCATGATTGGGATATTGCACCAGGCGCACTTCTTGTTACAGAAGCGGGTGGAAAGATCACCGACGAGGCAGGGTTGAAGATGACATTTGGCCGCGCCAATCCGCGTCAAAATGGATTAGTGGCGGCAGGCAAAACGCGCCATGCTGCAGTATTGAAAGCAATGGAGAGCAAAAGACTATGAGTGCAAAAATCCCAGCGGAACAATTGATCCACTTGGTTTTTGGTGGCGAACTTTTAGATGTGGCCGATGTCACATTTAAAGATTTAAAGAAGCTGGATGTGGTTGGCTTCTATCCCAACTATGCTTCTGCCCATATCGCTTGGCAGGCCAAGGCGCGCGAGACAATTGATAACGCTCAGATGCGTTATTTTATTGTGCACCTTCACCGCTTGCTTGATCCCGAATTGGATGACTAAATTTTGCCCGCCGCCTGCAGCTGCGCCAGCGGATAAGGTGCTGGATTATAGTTCGTTAAAATCTTGCGCGCCGTTTCACAATCTTGTTTCATTTGCCCAACCAATGCCTCAACCGATGTGAAGCTTTGGTCCGGCCGGATCAGATCAACAAAACTCACCATCAATTCGCGGCCATAAAGATCAAGCGACTGATCAAGCAGGTAGACCTCTAGAAAAGTGCGATTGGTGTTGAACGTGGGTCTATCGCCAAAATAACCAGCACCCATCCACAGCGGATTCTTTGTGCCCGCTTCGCGCACCATGGTCGCATAGATTCCGCGGGCCGGTTCGACACCCGGCTCCACAATAATGTTGGCGGTGGGAAAGCCAATGGTGCGGCCACGTCGGTCGCCCGGCACAACCTTGCCGGCAATTGTCCAATCATAACCCAATTCCAATGCCGCTTGACGCATTTGCCCCTGACGCAAAGAATTGCGGATATTGCTGGAGGAAAATGCCAAGTGACCAGAATTTTCATCGGTGACTTCTGCCACCACATCAACGCGCAAACCAGCACCGCGCAAAGTTTCGGCGTTGCCTTTGCGGCCCGCGCCGAAGTGAAAGTCAAATCCTGCCACAACATGGCTGGCGCCTAATCTCTGCACTAATTCTTGGGCGATAAATTCCTCAGCACTCAGGCGCGACAGCTCCAAATTAAACGGCACAAGCGAAGTGAAATCCGCACCAAGTGCCGCCAGTAACCTTAATTTCAGTGATGGCGGTGTGAGGCGAAACGCCGGCTGAGCGGGACGAAAAAAGCTGCGCGGATGAGGCTCAAACGTCACCACACCCCATGGCTTACCTTCGGCTTTTGCAATTTCTTTGGTGCGCGCCAGCAAAGCTTGATGTCCACGGTGCACACCATCAAAATTGCCAATGGCCACAACACCGCCGCGCAATGCGGCTGGAAGAGGATTGTGATTGTCCACTATAAACATGATAGCCTGCTAGCGAAAATCTTAGGTCCAGTAAAGCTCTGGGCTTGAGCCTACAATTTTCACCTTCGGAAATGCGGCGCGCACTTGCGCTTCAACATCGGGTGCAGTGTTAATGCCGCCTGAAATAAAATAGCAGGCTAGCTTTTGCTGTTCGGCACCCTTCACATCGGTTTCCGGCCCATCGCCAATCACTAACACCTGTTCGCGCAGCGGATTGCCTGCCTTAGCCAATGCCAAATCATAAATCTGCGTGAAAGGCTTTCCAGCCATCACAACTTCGCCGCCCATCGCAGCATAGGCTTCTGCCAAAGTTCCGGCGCACAGCACCAAGTTTGGGCCAATACGCACAATCTTGTCAGGGTTTGCACAAATCATTGTCAATTCGCGCTCACGCATCTTTTCAAACTCGGCTCTATAAGCCGAGACTTCCATAGCGCGGTCTTCAAAAAATCCAGTGCAGATCACGAGTTTGGCTTCTTGCAAAGTCGAGCGTTTCACTTCAGTCTGTTGATAGAGACTGAGATCAATTTGCGGCCCCATGTGAAACACATGCCCTGCGTGTGCCATCAAGCCGCGTGTCACATCACCAGAAGAGACAATATCATCATGGGCAGCAGGTGAAACCCCAATCGCACCAAGCTGCGCCTCAACACTAAACTTCGGTCGTGGCGCATTTGTAATCAAGACAACCTTGCCGCCATTTTGGCGATGCTTGGTCAACGCATGCACAGCAGGTGCAATGGCTTTCTGGCCATCATGCACTACGCCCCAAATATCACAGAGCCAAACGGGAAATTGCGCTGAAAGATCTTTCACGTTGCTTAAGCTGCCAAAGCTGTATCAACATTGGTCAAAGCAGTCACCCGCTTCACCAGGCGCGGAGCGGCAAAGCAAAGCCCACAGGCCAAACGTGAGAAAGCAGCCATATGTGGCACGGTGGCAGCATCAGTAACTTCTGTTACATAAATATTCACCCGTGCTAGACGCGCCATTTGGGCAAAACCAAGCAGTGAGTCAGAAGCAGTCCGGCCACCAAGATAGCCAGCAGTTATGCCAACAAGTTTCACATTGAGAAGCCGCATGGCCTCAAGATCAAGCGCAGAAACAGAAGCTTGCGACAGAGCAAATACCACACCTTGCCTGGCCAACAGCGCAAGGCCTTCTAGCCCCTGCTCGCCAAGGCCAGCCAAAATCACATGCTGTAACTCAATGATCAAGCCATTCGCCATCGGCGAGGCTTCTATCGTTGCAAGCAAATCCAAAATGCTTACATCGTCTTGCAAAGTCTCGGCACCCAGCGGCACCAGAATGCACAGATGCTCATCACGACCACGCAAGCGCGCCAGCAGGCCCAGCGCCTCTTCAACGGCCAACCGATCCAAAGCGGGCCGCACTTTTACTGCCGCAGCGACGCGGAACAAGGTGTCGCCTGAAACCTTTTGGCCTTCAATGGTCATGGATGAATGCAGGCGGTAATGGGCCGTGCGCCGGGTTGGAATATCCACCAAAGGCTCAAGATAATAGTGGATTTGATCGGCAATGGATGAGGCCAAATCTGGCTTTGACGCTTGTTCGCCAAAAACGCTAGCTGCCGTGGGAACACCTTCAGCTTGCGGGGCAGAAGACACGGCCGTTGGTTCTGTTCTGACCAGGTTGGCGGCACCGGCGTGCATTTGGTTTTTAAAAACATCAAAGGTGGTTTTGATATTTTCAACACCAGCAATCAACTTCTCTGAGTGTTGTTGCGTTTGCGCCTCAAGCTGCGCCAGTTGTTCAAAAACATTCACAAAAGTTGAGCGTGTCCCAACCTCAACTTTAGCCAGATCTTGAGCCAGTTTACGCAGCCTGAAATTCGCCCTGTCTTGACCATTAAAACTCATGCCCAAAACAAAAAGCTGGCCAAAAGCCAAAAAGCCAATGCCAACAGCCATAGCAACCATTTGCTGCTGCCCACCACCAAACAAATAGGCTATCGCACCGAAGGCCCCAGCAACCGCAAGGCTGAAGCCCAAGAGATATGGCAAGTGTTGTCTCAAACTGCGCCCGTCCAACGAATCATTCCTAAGATGAAACTAAACGTTAACAGGCGCGCTGTGAATCCATCGCAGTGCGAATTTCCTATAAATTCACTACAGAATTCAATACTGCGGGCAGTTTTTCGCCAAACAACTCATCAATCTGTGCTTCGCTGATAATCAACGGCGGCGAGAGGGCGATTGTGTCACCCGTAATGCGCAACAACAGGCCGTGGTCATGGAAGGCATTTTCCATGGCTTTATAAGCGCGAAGCCCGGGCTTGCCTTCAATGGGCTTCATGTCGAAAGCTGCCACCAAACCAATAGTGCGAATGTCTTCAAGCATCGGGAATTTCTCGCGCAATGAGAAAGCGCCATCGGCCCATTTGGATTCAAGTTTCGCCGCGCGTTCAAACAATTTTTCATCGCGGTACAAATCCATGGTCGCAACGCCTGCCGCTGCCGCCATTGGGTGGCCCGAATAAGTATAGCCGTGGAACAGCTCGATTGCATGCTCTGGCCCCGTCATAAAAGTATCATAGATGCCCTGACGCGCCAGCACACCACCCATCGGCACTGTGCCAGAGGTCACCCCTTTGGCAAAGGTCAGCAGATCAGGCAACACATCAAAACGCTCAGCCGCAAAGGCCGTGCCCAAGCGACCAAAGCCGGTGATCACTTCATCAAATATCAGCAGAATTCCATGCTTGGTGCACAATTCGCGCAAGCGCTTGAGATAACCTTTTGGCGGCGGCAACACGCCAGTAGAGCCAGCCATCGGTTCCACAATCACGGCTGCGATGGTGGAAGCATCATGCAGCGCCACCAAACGCTCAAGCTCATCAGCCAAATGCGCGCCCCAATTAGGCTCGCCACGGGTGAAGGCTTGTTCCTTGCGGTTATAAGTGTGGGGCAGATGATCAACACCTGCCAACATGGCCCCAAACCATTTGCGGTTTGCCACCATGCCGCCAACGGCAATGCCGCCAAAGTTGACGCCGTGATAGCCGCGTTCACGCCCGATGAGACGGGTGCGCGTGCCTTCGCCGCGTGCGCGGTGATAGGCCAGTGCTATTTTTAGCGCCGTGTCGGCGGCCTCAGAGCCAGAGTTGCAGAAGAAGGCATAGTTCAAATCGCCCGGCGCCATAGTTGAAAGGCGGGTGGCCAGCTCAAAGGCTTTTGGGTGGCCATATTGGAATGTTGGCGCAAAATCTAATTCGGCGGCGGATTTTTGAATGGCGCTCACAATCGGCTCGCGGCAATGGCCAGCATTGGTGCACCACAGGCCAGCAGATCCATCCAAAATCGCCCGGCCCTGCATGTCATAATAATGCATGTCCTTGGCCTTGGCGATCATGCGTGGTTTGGCCTTAAATGCGCGGTTCGGCGTGAAGCCCATCCAAAAGGCTTCGAGATTATTTGGGGTTGCTTCAAACTGGCTGGGGGTTGCTGGCTTGTTCATCGGTGGCACTCCTAGTGGTGGCTTTATGCTTGTTTAGCACTCAATTTGTGTCTCGTCATTTCTGATTGTCTGCGAGACTTTCGCGCACCCGCTTGGGCAATTTAGCAAACACCAATTCATAGCTTCCCTTGAGATAGGCCTTAAGTTCTTTCGTTCCCAAACTTTCATCCGAATACCACTGAATCCATTTCATCCCGCGTGAGGCAAAATAGGGTGCGGGCCTGCACCCTTTTTCATGGGCCAACATTTCATAACTTATATCTGAGGCTTTGAAAGTGATACCTGCCCATTTATCGGGTGCAGGAAACGACACTGCAAACATTTTGCCGCCCACTTTCCACACATGTGCCCCGCCCCACTGGCACACATAAGTTGTATGCGGCAGCGATCTGCAAAAGGCGTTGAAGGCGGCAGGTGTCATTATGTAGTGCTAGCATATTTCAAACCCGCGCCAAGCTGCTATGGTGGGGGCATGGAATTTAATGATGTCACCGCGCTGATCAAGGCTGGCTCGCCCTATCTCACTTCGCTGTTAAAAACCCATGGCACTTATGCCACCACAGCCTTCAAGGGTGACGGCGATGCCGCATTTGATGATTTGCTCGCCACTGTTGCCGCATTCGAAAAGGCCCCTTCACGCAGCGAGGTGATGAGCGGCCTCAGAATAGCCAAACAAAAATTAGCGCTTCTTGTGGCACTTTTCGATCTCGGCGGTAAGTGGCCATTGGAAAAGGTCACCACAGCCCTCACGCACTTTGCCGATGCCGCCGTGCAAACTGCGCTGGGATTTTTATGGCATCAAGAAAGATCAAAGGGCTCGATTCAAGAAAAGGCAAGCGTACCCATCGGAAAAGGCTATGTGGTTTTGGCCATGGGCAAGATGGGTGCCTTTGAACTTAATTACTCAAGCGATATTGATCTCATTGTTTTTTATGATCCAACGTCGATAAAATTAGCAAAGGAAGTTGAACCCGAAATTTTCTTCGTCAAACTCACCCAAGCTCTTGTGGCCATATTGCAAGACCAAACCGCCGATGGCTATGTTTTTCGTACAGACTTGCGCTTGCGGCCAGATCCGCGCGCCACCCAAGTGGCAATCGACATCGAAGCCGCCGCGATTTATTACGAAACTCAAGGCCAAAACTGGGAGCGCGCCGCCTTCATCAAAGGCCGCCCTTGCGCTGGTGACCTTGCATTGGGCCGCGAATTTCTAGACCGATTGAAACCCTATATCTGGCGCAAATATCTTGATTTCGCGGCCATCGCCGATATTCAAAGCATGAAGCGACAGATCCACGCGGTGAAGGGCCATAGCGAAATCGCTGTGCTCGGTCACAACCTCAAACTTGGTCGTGGCGGCATTCGCGAAATTGAATTTTTTGCACAGACCCAACAGTTGATCGCAGGCGGGCGCAACGCGGCTCTGCGCTGCATCAAAACCTGCAATGCACTAGATGCTTTGGCCCAGGCCAAATGGATCACCCAGACCAATTCTGATGAAATGAAAGCGGCTTATGGATTCTTGCGCACGCTTGAGCACCGCGCCCAAATGATCGACGATCAACAAACCCATGACACGCCGTCTGATCCCGCGCAGTTTGAAATCTATGCGCATTTTTCAGGGTTTAAATCCGGCGCTGATCTGGCTGAGCAATTGCGCGCCACGTTGCAGACGGTGCAAAACCATTATGCAGCACTGTTTGAATCTGCGGGCGACTTAAGTGCTGCCGAAGGCAGTCTCGTTTTCACCGGCGGTGAGGATGATCCAGACACGCTCGAAACTTTGCGACTGATGGGATATGGCCAAGTTTCCGAAATTGCCGCCATCATCAGGGCCTGGCATTTTGGCCGCTACCGCGCCACCAGAACAGCACGGGCGCGTGAAGTGCTGACCGAGATCATGCCAACGCTATTGAAAACTTTGGCGCAAAACAAAGAGGCCGATCAAGCATTTTTTGCCTTTGATAAATTTCTCGAAAGCCTTTCATCGGGTGTGCAGTTGCTCGCCATGATGAAGGCCAATCCACGGCTACTCAATCTTATGGCTTTGGTATTAGGTGCGGCGCCGCGCCTCACTGAACAAATCAGCGTTCAGCCGCGCATTCTTGAAGCCGTCACCGCACCAGATTTTTTCGAGGTCTTGCCGCCGCGCGAAATTCTCGCTGCGGAAATAGGCGCACTGATCGCACCAACCGCACCATTGGAAGAAGCAATGGATCTGGCGCGGGTTTTTGCCCGAGAGAAAAACTTCCGCGTTGGTGCGCGGATTTTATCTGAAACCATCAGCGCCGATGAAGCCGGGCGTGGCTTTTCAAACATTGCCTGCGTGGTGATTTCACGTCTGCTGCACATCGTCGAAGCCGATATAGCATCCAAACATGGCCGCATAAAAAATGGCGCTTGTGCTGTGATAGGTTTGGGTAAATTAGGCGGCGCAGAGATGACAGCCACGTCTGATCTCGACATCATGTTGATCTTCACGCACTACAAAGAGGCCGAGGAATCGAATGGCAAAAAGCCGCTTTCACCGGGCCAATACTATGGCAAGGTGACGCAAGGCCTAGTGACGGCGTTAACGGTTCTCACCGCTGAGGGAAAACTTTATGACGTTGATATGCGTCTGCGTCCTTCTGGCTCAAAGGGCCCACTGGCAGTCAGTCTTGAAGCCTTTGAAACCTATCATGAGACTGAGGCTTGGACGTGGGAGCGCATGGCCATGACACGGGCCCGCTGCATTGCAGGCGATGCCGTGCTGGGCAGCGCCGCGCAGACAATCATCACAAAAGCACTTAAGGCTCCGCGTGATGCGGCCAAAACCAAAGCTGACATTGCCTCAATGCGCGCCCTGATGCTGCGCGAACACGAGCCCAATGAGCTGTGGGATTTAAAACGCATGCCGGGCGGGCAAGTGGAAGTGGAATTCATCACGCAATATCTCGAACTCATTCATGCCAAAACCCATCCGGAAATTTTGAATGCCAACACGGCGGCCTCTCTTAACGCAGCCACCAAAGCCGAGCTTTTGTCAGTCGCTCATTCTGAAACGCTATTGAAGGCGTTGGGCCTCTATCAACGCGTCACGCAAATTCTGCGCCTGTGCATTGATGGAACTTTCGATCCAAAATCTGCGCCCAGCCATTTGCTCGGTGCACTATCGTTGGCCGCCGCCCAGCCGGATATCTCAGCCACCGAGGCTTTTCTGGCGGAAACCCAGGATAAGGTGGCGGCGATATTTACCAAGATCGTGGGGCGCGCCAAACTTAAGGCCAATCTGAACACGTCCCCTTGACTTGCCCAGCGCGCGCTCCTATCTCCCGCATTAGCTATTGGCACTCTCATCATGAGATTGCTAACAGGCCCATCGCCTGCCCTCTTGGGGCGCGAAAAATTAAACTGAAACAAGGAGTTAACACCCATGAAATTCCGTCCATTGCACGACCGCGTTGTCGTCAAGCGGCTTGAAGAAGACACCAAAACCAAAGGTGGCATCATCATTCCTGAAACCGCTCAAGAAAAACCGATGCAAGGCAAGATCATCGCCGTGGGCCCTGGTGGCCGCGATGAAGCCGGCAAGCTGATCCCGATTGATCTGAAGAAGGGTGACACCATCCTGTTCGGCAAATGGTCCGGCACCGAAGTGAAGATCGACGGCGAAGAGCTTTTGATCATGAAGGAATCAGACGTGATGGGCGTGCTCGAGAAGTAAGATTCTCACACGCCTTTTTCATTTCAACCCAATCAAAGGAAAATTCAAATGGCTGCTAAAGAAGTAAAATTTGGTGCCGATGCCCGTGAGAGAATGCTCCGCGGCGTCGATATTCTCGCCAATGCTGTAAAAGTAACGCTCGGTCCAAAAGGCCGCAACGTAGTAATCGAAAAATCCTATGGCGCACCACGCACCACTAAAGACGGTGTGACTGTTGCCAAGGAAATCGAACTGGAAGACAAGTTCGAAAACATGGGCGCACAAATGGTGCGCGAAGTTGCCTCAAAGACCAATGACATCGCCGGCGACGGCACCACCACTGCCACCGTTCTGGCCCAAGCGATTGTTCGCGAAGGTGCCAAGAATGTTGCCGCTGGTATGAACCCAATGGATTTGAAGCGCGGCATTGATTTGGCCGTTGCTTGCGCCATTGAAGACCTCAAGAAGCGCTCCAAGAAGATCAAGTCATCCGAAGAAGTGGGCCAAGTTGGCACCATTTCAGCCAATGGCGAAAAGGCCATCGGCGACATGATTGCCAAGGCCATGCAAAAAGTTGGCAACGAAGGTGTGATCACCGTTGAAGAAGCCAAGACTGCTGAAACCGAACTTGAAGTTGTTGAAGGCATGCAGTTTGATCGTGGCTATCTCAGCCCCTATTTCATCACCAACGCCGAAAAGATGATTGCTGAAATGGAAGATGCTTACATCTTGCTCCATGAAAAGAAGCTGTCTTCATTGCAAGCCATGCTGCCAATCTTGGAAGCCGTAGTGCAATCGGGCAAACCATTGCTGATCATCGCTGAAGACATTGAAGGCGAAGCGCTCGCAACTTTAGTTGTTAACAAGCTGCGCGGCGGCCTCAAGATTTGCGCCGTCAAAGCACCTGGTTTCGGTGATCGCCGCAAGGCCATGCTCGAAGACATCGCCACCCTCACGGGCGGCCAGATGATTGCTGAAGACCTCGGCATCAAGTTGGAAAGCGTTACCCTTGATATGCTCGGCCGCGCTAAGCGCATCCGCGTTGACAAGGAAAACACCACGATTGTTGACGGTGTGGGCAAGAAGGCTGACATCCAAGGCCGCATCGCCCAGATCAAGGCACAGATCGAAGAAACCACTTCGGACTATGACAAGGAAAAGCTGCAAGAACGTCTGGCCAAATTGGCTGGCGGCGTTGCCGTGATTAAAGTTGGCGGCTCCACCGAAGTTGAAGTGAAAGAACGCAAAGACCGCGTTGATGACGCTTTGAACGCCACCCGCGCTGCCGTTGAAGAAGGCGTTGTAGCTGGTGGCGGTGTTGCACTGTTGCGCGCCAAGAAAGCCGTTGATGCTTTGCACTCTGATAACTCAGACACAATGGCCGGCATCAAGATCGTGTCCAAGGCACTGGAAGCCCCGATCCGTCAGATCGTTGAGAACGCTGGCGTTGAAGGCTCTATCGTTGTGGGCAAGTTGCTCGAAAAATCCGGCAACTACGGCTTCAACGCCCAGACCGAGGAATATGTCGACATGGTTGCCGCTGGCATCATCGACCCAACCAAAGTTGTGCGTGTGGCCTTGCAAGATGCAGCCTCGGTTGCCTCACTGCTGATCACCACCGAAGCCATGATTGCGGAGAAGCCAAAGAACGCGGCTCCACAAATGCCAGGCGGCGGCGGTGGAATGGGCGGCATGGGCGGCGGAATGGATTTCTAATCCACTCCATCGACGCTACGAAATTCGAAACCCCGGGTGCGAGCCCGGGGTTTTTTGTGGGTTGCATTAGCGACACATTGACAGCCAAATGTTCAGGTGTGTAACACGACCGTGTTGTGTGATTTGTTTTAAACTCGCAATTTATGGGGAAACCAGCAATGAAATTTCTGATCGTCGCTTCTGTCGCACTCTTCTGCAGCCTGAGCGCCACTCCCGCAATAGCAAGCCATTGGGGCTGGAAACAGTCCAAACCAACACCTCAACAATGCATGAGGATGTTTAAATACTACAAAAACTTTCGCGGCCCGGCGGCTTTTGCAACGCCCGACGGCCTGCCTGTCGGCCAAACTATCAAATGTGGTCAATCGGAAAAACCGGGTGCCAACGAAGCCGAAGATGCCCTTGCGTGGTGCAATAATGTGTCACACTCTCATTCCTGCAAAGTGATTGCTCAGCATAAATGAAAGACATCAATCATGCGCCGTCCCTACAGTGGCTGCGTGATTTGTCACTTGTTTAAAATATAACACCAGAGAGATAATCAATGAAATTTATGGTCACTGCTTTCGTCCTGCTCACCTGCGCCCTTGGTAATTCTCAAGCGCAAGCAAGTCATTGGGGCGGGAAGCCATTCGTCATGAAACCTGGCCAGTGCGCAGTATATTTTAACAATTATAAGCGTTCCCCCGTGCCATCAGTTTTCGCAACGCTGAACGGTCTTCCTCCAAAACAAGCCCTTCATTGCTCATGGTCGCATGGCTTCAAGAACACGGCTGTCGAAAGGGCCCTCGCGATATGTAATCGCATTACACATTCACATGATTGCAAGGTCTTCGATAAGAGCAATTGGAACGCTCCAGATTATTCTCCTGATTGAGGCCATGGTGCGCTAAAGCCCGCCCATCATGATCCGCATTGACTCCATCTCCAAACAAAATGGCCATCAGCTTGTGTTCGTCGAAGCTTCGGCTGCATTAAACTGCGGCGAGAAAATTGGCCTCGTCGGCCCCAATGGTGCTGGCAAAACCACGCTGTTCCGCCTCATCACCGGCCGCGAAGAAGCCGATGAGGGCGTGGTCTCCACTGATAAAGGCATCACCATTGGTTACTTCAGCCAAGACGTGGGCGAAATGGCCGGGCGCTCTGCTGTGGATGAAGGCTCTATCGTTGTGGGCAAGCTGCTCGAAAAATCCGGCAACTACGGCTTTAACGCCCAGACCGAGGAATATGTCGACATGGTTGCCGCTGGCATCATCGACCCAACCAAAGTTGTGCGTGTGGCCTTGCAAGATGCAGCCTCGGTTGCCTCACTGCTGATCACCACCGAAGCCATGATTGCCGAGAAGGCAAAGAGTGCGCCTCCGGCAATGCCAGGCGGCGGCGGCGGAATGGGCGGCATGGGCGGCGGGATGGATTTCTAATCCACTCCATCGACGCT
>DATCEN010000399.1:0-3486 GCA_036510015.1 Aestuariivirga sp. | reverse complement strand
TGTGCCGGGTCCTTTAGCCCCCAGCCATTTTGCGGCGGGCGCTTGCAATGGCGCTTTCGGCATCAACGCTGCGCTGCACGAAGGCGAGGCCAAGGCGCAGGCCGCATTGGTTTTGCTTGGCATCAAAGGCGTGGCCGCGCTGACAACATTGCCCGCCCTTAAGCCCGATCAAATCTATGCCATCACGCCGTCAAAGCCCACCGCCCAAAGCCGCGAGGCCTTTGTCGATTTCCAGGGCGATGTTACGACCAAGGATGTGAAACAAGCCCAAGATGAAGGCTATTCTAATCCTGAACATCTGAAGCGTTACACCACACTGGGCATGGGCACTGACCAAGGCAAAACTTCCAATGCCAATGCTTTGGCGATGGTTGAAGGCCCGGCGCTGACTACTTTCCGTCCGCCTTACACACCGTTTCTGATTGGCCAAATCGCAGGGCGCTCAGTTGGCGCGCATTTTAGGCCGACAAGACTTTCGCCTTTGCATGATTGGCACCGCATAAACGGAGCCACTTTCGTCGAAGCGGGCCTGTGGAAACGCGCTTGGTTTTATGCTTGGGCGGGAGCCACTGTCGAAGAAGCCTACCGCAAGGAAATGGAAGTCGTGCGCCACGCCGTTGGCCTCAGTGATGTATCAAGCCTTGGCAAAATTGACGTGCAGGGCAAAGATGCGTTAGAATTTTTGAACCGGCTTTACGTCAACAATCTTGAGAGCTTGAGCCTGGGCCGCGTTCGCTATGGCGCGATGTTGAATGATGATGGCTTGCTGTTTGATGATGGCACAGTGGCGCGCATCGGCCCCACTCAGTTTTATGTGACGACCACAACGGCCAACGCTGGCGACGTGATGAGTTGGATGGAATTTTTGTTGCAAACGCAGTGGCAGGATTTATCCGTTCATGTCACATCGGTGACGGATGAGTTCGGCGCAATGGCGCTCTCAGGCCCGAAGGCGCGTGAAGTGTTAGCTCGGGTGTTTCCGAACGAAGATGTGTCAAACACGGGCTTGGCGCATATGGGTGTGAAGCAGTTCAAACTGCAAGATGTTCAAGTGCGGGTGCTGCGCATGTCATTTTCAGGCGAGCTTGGTTATGAACTCCATTGCCCAGCCGCTTACACCCAAGCGCTTTGGGAACGTGTGCTGAAAGCAGGGGCGCAGGAAGGCATCAAGCCTTATGGCCTTGAGGCGCTGGCCGCATTGCGCATTGAAAAGGGCCACATAGCCTCACCTGAAATGGACAACCGGGTCAGCCTTGATGATGTGGGCCTTGGCAAAATGGCTTCCCATAAAAAATCATACGTCGGGGAAGCGCTGCGCCACCGCACAGATTTACAATCACCGCAGCGGCAACGGCTTGTGGGCTTGGAACTGATGGAGCCCGACAAGAAATTACGCGGTGGTGCCATTCTCTTTGCGGCGGATGATAAGGTCACTGGTCATGGCCGCGGGCATGTAACGTCAGTCACGTGGAGCACGGATTTGAATATGATCATCGGGCTTGGCTTTTTCCAAGGCGATATGATCGTTGAAAACCGCGAGATTGTTGCCGTCTTCCCGCTTAAAAATGAAACTGTGCGCCTGCGCTTGGTGTCGCCTCATTTCATTGATCGTGGAGGAACGAGGCTGCATGCTTGACGCCAGATCACCATTGGGGGGAGCCGCTTTTGATGCCGATGGGATTTCCCTTCGTGAAGCGGCGGATTTTACGCTGACGCTTTATGCAGGCTCTGCCGTCAGTTTGCGCCGTGAAGTGGGCGAAATGCCGGAGTTCGGCCACTCACTTGAAGCCAATAGAAATACATTTTTCCGCATTGGCCCCAACCAAGTTCTCGTTCTCGGTCCCGTGATTGAAACGCGAAACTGTGCCGCCACCTTGCTTTCCTCAGGCCGCGCCCGCATTGAAGTGACGGGCCTAAAAGCACCAGAACTGCTGGGCGCCGTGGCGGCGATTGATTTTTCACCCGCTGCTTTTGGTGTCAATGCCTTTGTCCAAACCGCAATTCACCACACGCCCGTTCTCATCCATGCTTTGCCAGATGGTGTTTACCACATCTATGGCTTGCGCACCTTTGCCCAAAACCTATGGGATTGGCTGGTGGATGCAGCGGCCGGATTGCGCTAATCTCCGACTCCACTCATGATTTGAAGGCCCCCATGTCTGAACAAAGCAATGAACTCCGCAAAGGCTCCCTCGCTTATCATGAGCAGGGCAGGGCTGGAAAACTTGAAATCCGGGCCACCAAGCCGTTGGCCAACCAGCGCGATCTGGCACTGGCTTATTCACCCGGTGTGGCCGCCGTGTCTGAAGCTATTCACGCCGATCCATCCTTGGCCGCCAAATACACCGCACGCGGCAATCTCGTCGGCGTGGTTACCAACGGCACGGCAGTTTTAGGCTTGGGCAATATCGGCCCCTTGGCGGCCAAGCCGGTGATGGAAGGCAAAGCGGTTCTGTTCAAAAAATTTGCGGACATTGATTGCTTTGACATCGAAGTCTCGCCCACAACTGTGGATGAATTGGTTCATGCCATTGCGGCTTTGGAGCCAACCTTCGGCGGCATCAATCTGGAAGATATTAAAGCCCCAGAATGTTTTGAAGTTGAACGCCGCTTGCGCGAGCGCATGAAGATTCCGGTGTTTCATGATGACCAACATGGAACGGCGGTTATCGTGGCCGCTGCTGTTACCAACGCGCTCACCTTGGCAAAAAAGAAAATCGGCAAAGTAAAAATTGTGGCTTCGGGTGCAGGTGCTGCGGCATTGGCTTGCCTCAATCAACTTGTGGCCATTGGTGCTAATCCAAAAAACATTTGGGTCACCGATTTAGAAGGTGTTGTCTACAAGGGCCGCAATGTATTGATGGACCCTTGGAAGGAATTATTCGCGCAAGAAACCAAAGCCCGCACTTTGGCCGAGGTGATTGATGGTGCTGATATTTTCTTAGGGCTTTCGGCTGAGGGTGTGTTGAAAGAGGATATGGTAAAGAAGCTGGCCAAGAGCCCGCTCATCCTGGCTTTGGCTAATCCCAATCCTGAGATCATGCCGGAAGTGGCAGCTAAACTTCGCCCCGATGCTTATATCTGCACGGGCCGGTCTGATTATCCCAACCAAGTGAATAATGTTTTGTGCTTTCCTTATATTTTCCGCGGTGCACTTGATGTGGGCGCAACCACCATCAATGAGGAAATGAAACGCGCCGCCATTGAAGCCATCGCAGGCCTGGCGCGCGAGGCCCCATCAGATGTTGTGGCCAGAGCTTACGGCGGCGAGGCGCGGCTGTTTGGCAAAGATCAATTGATCCCATCACCGTTTGATCCACGGCTCATCTTGCGTATCGCACCTGCCGTGGCCAAAGCTGCGATGGATACTGGCGTGGCCACCCGTCCCATTGCCGATATGGATGCTTATGCAGACAAGTTGCAACGTTTTGTGTTCAAATCCGGCTTCATCATGCGCGAGATTTATCACATCGCGCGCAAGGCCCC
>DATCEN010000398.1:0-4409 GCA_036510015.1 Aestuariivirga sp. | reverse complement strand
GTTCTCGTTGCGCCCAACGAACACAAAACTTCCATTGAGGTTGGTTATGGCCTTGAAGGCGATCTCACCGATGCTACTAGCAGCGTCATTATCAGCCGTGCCATGCTGCCTAAGTTTCGAACAGGCGATTATATCGGCGGGTTGTGGGCAGGTACAGATGACATTGCTAAAGTGATTGGCGGGCAGGGCGGCGATATCGTCAAAGCTGGCCAGCAGCAAACAGTGGCGGCGCAGGATGGCAATCAACTCGGCAATTTGGGATTGGGCATATTCTTTGTCATTTTCTTTTTGGTGGTTTTGATCATCGTGTTTAATGCCTCACGTGGTGGCGGAGTTTATCGCAGTGGCGGTGGCTTTAGCAGTGGCGGCGGATTTTCCGGTGGTGGTGGCGGATTTAGCGGCGGGGGTGGTTTTTCCGGCGGTGGTGGCAGCTTTGGCGGCGGCGGCGCATCGGGGGGCTGGTAATGCATTTTATGGGCCATGATCTTTCTGAAGGTGAGCGCAAGAAGGTGACGCTCGCAATCAGCGCAGCGGAGGCCCACACCACGGGCGAAATCGTGGTGGTGGCAGCACATGCCAGTGATGATTATATTCATGTGCCCATTCACATCGCCACGGGCCTTGCATTGGCTGTGCCATTAGTTCTGTGGCTTTGGCAGATCATCCATCCATGGGATGAGGCTTTCAGTCTGGTATGGTTGTTTGCCATTCAACTCATCGTCTTTATCGCTGCTGCTTTGGCTTTGAGCCTTCCATCTGCGCGCAGGGCCATCACACCCATGCGACTTAAACATAAATATGCCCACCGAAACGCGGCCGCGCAGTTTCTCGCCAGTAATATCACTCACACAAGCAAACACACCGGCGTGTTGATTTTTGTGTCACTTTTGGAGCGATATGTTGAAGTGATCGGCGATGAAGCAATTGCCGCCAAGCTTAATGCAAGCGATTGGCAGAAAATCATTGACGAGATGCTGCCCTTGCTGAGACAGAAGCATGCCTGCGATGCTTTGGTGCTGGGTGTGCAACATGCGGGCGCTCTGCTGGCCAAGCATTTCCCTGCCAAGTCGCATGGGAAGAATCAACTGCCGAATAGGTTTATCGTTTTAGATTGAACCATCTTCCTGATCGCCCGCGTCCGCATTAAAGTTATTGTGATTTGAGTCAGCGCCGATTGTATATTAAAAATGCGGATTGGAGGAGTTTTCAAATGACATTTCAGGATGCCGTTGCGCACCAACCGCTTTGGGTGCGTTTGTGGTTAGATTGGTTGTTGTTTGGTGTGGTTGCCTTGCCGCTTGCGCTGTTTATTTGGAAGCAAAGTCGCGAGTTCGCGCTGACAACGTTGATTGCCAATATTGCGGCCGGCCTAGGGACCGCTTGGATTTACCAGCACATGGGATATGTGAAGCTTTTGGGGCTGGCACACATCATTTTTTGGACGCCGCTTGCGGTTTATCTTTACATGCAGATCAAGCGCAGCGACGTGCCGAATTTGCCTAGGTGGATTATCATTGTGATGTTAGCCACCATCGCGATTTCTTTGGCCTTCGATTATAGTGATGCACTGCGCTATCTGTTAGGTGAAAGAACGGCGACATTTTCTCCATTGGCGAATTGAAAGCTAACATCGGCCCTTTGAACTTCGATGGCAATCGCACTTTCGTTGTTTTAACGCACGTTTCTGCTAGCTTTTTGTTGTCCGCTGAGGTTATTCTGTGTTTGCACAGCAACATGGATTTGCTATTGAGCTCCCACTCATGCTGGATCAAAGTCGAAAAATGACGCAAAGACCGCTTTCTCCTCACATTCAAATTTACCGCCCGATGTTGTCGACGAGCATGTCGATCTTGCACCGTATTACTGGCCTTGGGCTGGTTTTGGGCGTTGCTGGCCTTGTGTGGTGGCTAAGCGCTGCTGCCACGTCTGACGCTTATTTTGCCCTGGTTCAGGGCTTTTTTTATGGCTGGTTTGGCAGGCTTATGCTGTTTGGCATGAGTTGGGCTTTGATCCACCACATGCTGGGCGGCTTTAGGCATTTATTGTGGGACACAGGCCACGGCTTTGCGCTCGATAATGTTGAGTGGCTGGTGCGGGCCAATATCATTGGCTCAGTGGTTCTCACTCTTGTGCTTTGGATCATTGGTTATGGGGTGCGCGGATGAGCATGGAAACTGAACTTAAAAAAGTGCGCGGGCTTGGCGCAGCCCATAATGGCACGCAGCATTTTTTCATGCAGCGTGTGACGGCAATCGCCAATGTGCCTCTCACGCTTTATCTGCTGTATTTCGTGATCGCAAATATTGGCGCTGGGCGAGACGCAGTTGTCGCTTCGATCAAGAATCCGTTCGCGGCTTTGGCTTTGTGTTTGGCATTGGTCTCGATCTGTTGGCACATGAAACTGGGCCTGCAAATGGTGATTGAAGATTATGTGCATGGCAATGGCGCCAAGCTTGCCTGTCTGATCCTGAATATATTTTTCGCCTTTGGTCTTTGTGGCCTTGGTGTGTTTGCAATTTTGAAAATGAGCTTTGGTGTTTGATGACTGCTTATCCGATTACTGACCATACCTTCGATGTTGTTGTGGTGGGCGCTGGTGGCTCTGGTCTTCGCGCCGCATTGGCCGCGTCGCAATCCGGGCTGAAAACTGCCTGCATCTCGAAAGTTTTCCCAACGCGCTCACACACTGTTGCGGCACAAGGCGGGATTGCGGCATCACTTTCTAACATGGGCCCAGATTCATGGCAGTGGCATATGTATGACACTGTGAAGGGTGCTGACTGGCTGGGCGACCAAGATGCTATTGAATATCTGGTGCGCCATGCGCCCACTGCGGTTTACGAATTAGAACATTACGGCATGCCATTTTCGCGCACTGAAGAGGGCAAGATCTATCAACGTCCCTTCGGCGGCATGATGCAGAATTTTGGCGATGGCCCGCCAGCACAACGCACTTGTGCGGCGGCGGATCGCACCGGCCATGCCATGTTGCACACTTTGTATGGGCAATCGCTACGTTACGACACGATGTTCTTCATTGAGTATTTCGCACTTGATCTGATCATGCAGGATGGCGCTTGCGTGGGCGTGATGGCGCTGTCGATGGAAGATGGCACCATCCATCGTTTCCGAGCCAAGCAAACGATCATGGCCACGGGTGGCTATGGCCGCGCTTATTTCTCGGCGACTTCAGCGCACACGTGCACAGGCGATGGCAACGCCATGGTGTTGCGTGCGGGGCTTCCGTTGCAAGATATGGAATTTGTGCAATTCCACCCCACTGGTATTTATGGCGCGGGCTGTTTGATCACTGAGGGTGCACGTGGCGAAGGTGGCTATCTCACCAATTCGGCGGGTGAACGTTTCATGGAACGTTATGCGCCATCGGCCAAAGATTTGGCCTCACGCGATGTGGTTTCGCGTTCTATGACTTTAGAAATTCGCGAAGGGCGCGGCGTTGGTAAGCTCAAAGATCACATCTATTTGCACCTGGAACATCTTGATCCCAAGGTGTTGCATGAGCGGCTTCCGGGCATTTCTGAGAGCGCCAAAATTTTTGCCGGCGTTGATGTGACCAAAGAGCCGATTCCGATTTTGCCGACGGTGCATTACAACATGGGCGGCATTCCCACCAACTATCACGGCGAGGCACTCGCTGGTGATAAGCGTGACCCAGAGAAAACGGTGCCGGGCTTATTTGCCGTTGGCGAGGCGGCTTGCGTATCCGTACATGGCGCAAATCGCTTGGGCAGTAATTCACTGATTGATCTTGTGGTGTTTGGCCGTGCGGCTGGTTTGCGTTGTGCGGAATTACTCAAGGGTTCCAAGTCTCAGGCTGATCTTCCCCAAGGCGCGGGTGATGCTGCGGTGGCGCGGTTAGACAGGTTCCGTAACGTAAATGGTGCAACGCCCACGGCGGTGTTGCGCGAGAGGATGCAGCGCGCCATGCAGGAAGATGCCGCCGTGTTCAGAACTGGCGAAACTTTGAAAGCTGGCTCCAAGCGCATCAATGATGTGTGGAAGGCCGAAGATGATATTCGCGTGACCGACCGTTCGCTGATCTGGAATTCTGATCTCATTGAAACCTTGGAATTTGATAATCTTATCGTGCAAGCGGCTGCAACTGTTGACTCCGCACTTGCCCGTGAAGAAAGCCGAGGTGCTCATGCGCGTGAAGATTTCCCTAAGCGCGATGATAAAAAGTGGATGAAGCATTCGCTGGCTTGGACGGATGAGGTGAAACACAGAGTCACCCTCGGGTCTCGCCCCGTGCATGAGTATACGATGAGCAAAGATATAGATTACATCAAGCCTAAGGCGCGGGTGTATTGATGGTGCTAGGTTCAGGTGCCGAGCAACCCCCACCCCTAACCCCTCCCCACAAGGGGGAGGGGAATTGTTGTGTTTCT
>DATCEN010000397.1:0-2478 GCA_036510015.1 Aestuariivirga sp. | reverse complement strand
CCGGCAGGTCGGCAAGCAAGCGTTACGCTATGGACTGTTGTTGCAGATACGCGTGAAGCGGTTCTCGATTTGGTCGATCGCCAACGCCAAGCTACTGCTTTTAGCCGCGCAGCAATGCTTGCTTGGACACAAGCGCAAATTCAGCTTCGGCATCTTGGAATAAGCAGTGATGAAGCAAATCATTATCAAAACTTGGCTAGCCATCTTATTTATGCCAATGGCGCGTTACGCGCTCCTCCTGCAGCGATAAAAAATGATTTGGGTCGCCAATCTGCTTTGTGGCCGCAAAGCATTTCAGGAGACCGCCCAATTCTCCTGCTGCGCATCGACGATGTAGAAGACATCTCCATAGTGCAGGAGATACTTCAAGCGTTTGAATATTGGAAAGTAAAAGGTCTGAGTGCAGATCTTGTCATTCTAAATGACCGCACATCGTCTTACATTCAAGACTTGCAAACCAGCATCGAGGCGCTGGTGCGTAAAGTCGCCACGATGACGTCAACAAATCAGATCTATCTGCTGCGCGCGGATCTTACTGCTGCAGAAACAATACGCGTTTTGGTCAGTGCGGCCCGTGTTGTACTTTATGCGCGACGTGGCAGCCTAGCCAAACAGATGATGCGCCTGCGCGATAGTCATTTTGCAAATGCTGAAAGGAAAATTTCGGAGCCCAAATCGAAAGCCGTTCCTGTTGCAATCAGTAGTTTGGAATTTTTCAACAACAACGGCGGGTTCTCAGATAATGGGCGTGAATACACTATTGTTTTAGGAGCCGATAAGCCAACACCCGCACCTTGGATAAATGTTATCGCCAATCCATCGTTCGGTTTTCACGCAAGTGCTGAATGTTGCGGCTACACCTGGTTTGGAAATGCCCGCGAAAACCAGATCACAGCATGGAGTAATGACCCCGTCAGTAACACACCTGGTGAGGTGTTCTATGTGCAAGATAGAAGAAGCGGCGTTTTAATGTCACCAACTCTTGCCCCATTGCAATCTCAGCAAGGCACACATGCGGCGCGTCACGGTTTTGGCTACACCATCTATGAGCGTAATGTTCACGATTTGCGCATGGAACTTTTGCAACTCGTGCCGCTGGGGGATGCGGTCAAATTGGCGCGTTTGAAACTGACCAACGATGGCGCTACATCGCGAAGTCTTGTCGTCACATATTATGCTGACTTGGTTATGGGGAGGTCGCGCTCAACATCGGCTCCATTTGTAATTAGTTCAATCGACGAGCAAACTGGCGCGATGCTCGCGCGCAATCCGTGGCGTAATGCAGATGGTCATCAGGTTGCATTTGTTGACATGCTTGGGAAACAAAAGAGCTGGTCAGCTGATCGCCGCGAGATTCTCGGAACTCAGGGCAGTCTCGCTGCTCCAAATGGATTGTCCCCATACGCAAAGCTATCGAACCAAGTTGGTGCAGCCCTTGATCCATGTTTTGCATTGCAAACCGTCATTGAACTTGCTGCGGGCCAATCTGCTGACGTCACGATTATTCTTGGCGCGGCAAACTCAATAATTGAAGCTCAGGCACTTCTCGCTCAATACAGATTGAAAAATCCTGATAGCGTTCTCGAGGAAGTTAAAGATTACTGGGCGCAGACGCTCAACTCCGTACAAGTCAAAACGCCTGATCGTTCATTCGATATAATGATGAATGGTTGGCTGCAGTATCAAACACTCGCTTGCCGCATGTGGGCCAGATCTGGATTCTATCAAGCCAGTGGCGCCTATGGGTTTCGCGATCAATTGCAGGACTCTATGGCACTCCTTACAACGCGCCCCGAGATAGCGCGTGAGCACATTTTACGCGCGGCGTCGCGTCAGTTTGTACAAGGCGATTTCCAACATTGGTGGCTTCCCGCAACGGGTATAGGTGTTCGCACTCATATTTCTGATGATACTGTTTGGCTGGGCTACTGCGTGAATCACTATATCGAGGTGACAAATGATACAGGTATTCTGGACGAAAGGGTCTCATTTATTGAGGGCCAGTCATTGGCGCCGGGCCAGCATGAGGCCTTTTTTCAACCTTCAGGCTCAGAGGAGACGGCTACACTTTATGAGCATTGTGCAAGGGCCCTGGATCTCAGTTTGACAACGGGTCAACATGGTCTGCCGCTGTTTGGTACTGGTGATTGGAACGATGGCATGAACCGCGTCGGCGAAGCGGGAAAAGGCGAAAGCGTTTGGCTTGGCTGGTTTCTGCTGCACACACTCAAAGCGTTTGCGGTGTATTCGAATAGCCGCAAAGATAAAGCCAGGCATAAATCATGGACTGCTTATCATGCGAAACTTCGCGCCGCGATGGAGCAACATGGCTGGGATGGAAAGTGGTATCGCCGCGGTTACTATGATGATGGAACGCCGCTTGGCTCATCGCAAAGTGATGAATGCCGCATCGACGCAATTGCGCAATCTTGGGCGGTGATTTCAGGTGCGTCCGAGCCGGCACGTGCGGTGCAGGCC
>DATCEN010000396.1:0-5989 GCA_036510015.1 Aestuariivirga sp. | reverse complement strand
GGGTCGGCAAAACCTTCAACTTGGCTCACCGGATGTTCCACGGGCTGGGCAATCGGTTGGACATAGCCATTGGACTGATAGCCACTATAGGTTCGCCCCGGTTGGGCCAGTTGCAAATCGGGCGGCATGGCCAGATTATTGCCAACGGGAACGCGGTCAGCTTGGGGCAAATTTGACTTGCTATTCAGCATGCTCGATGCCGACGAACAACCAGCCAAAATCAGCGCGGCACCAAGGCCTATGAAGAGTTTTAAGTTCATCTACAGTTCCGAATTATAGGCCGTTTGATTGAGCAATGGGGCAATTCCATGGCCTAGCCCACTTTACGATCAAAGACGGAGTCATAAAGCAAGAGGCCCACTCCTGCAACGATGGCTACATCTGCAGGGTTAAAGATGAAATTAAGAAGGGCGAAATTCAAGCCTTCAAAGTGGAAATAGAAAAAATCTGCCACCGCGCCATGCACCGCCCGATCAAGCGCATTGGAAAGTGCGCCGCCTATTATGATGCCCAAGCTGGCGGCCACCAAAGGGTTTTTGGCGGCGGCCAACCAGTTGATCAACATGGCCGATACAACCACGCTGACGGTTATCAAAACCGCTTGAACATGGGTGGAGAATAGGCCGTAAGACACGCCCTCATTCCAGGCCATTTTCAAATCAAAAAACGGCGTGATGGTGATTGAATGGCGTGCAGGCAGATCAACGATAAAAAGCAGCCACCACTTCACGGTTTGGTCTAGGCCAAAACTCAAAGCGGCAAGGGCAAGCCCAAGCGTGGAGAGCGGCCCCCAAATGCGGATGGTGCTCACACCTGTTTTCCAAAACGGGTTTGCCATTCGCGCACCGCCTCAGCATCACGCGGGCTGATATCTGGGAAGTCTTTGTCTTGGCCGATGTCTTTGGAGATTTTCCAAGAGCGGGCACATTTCAGGCCCTCTGCTTTGTGACTGACCACAGCAACATCATCCAAACGAAATGCCGTCGCTGGGCCTTCGCCTTGATGCAGGGTGATTGCGGAAGTGATGCAGGCTTCGGCGAAATCCACCGACGAGGCAGCAGCAAAAGCGGCAGCGTCTTTGATGTAAACTTCCGGTGCAGCTTCGAGTGAGGAGCCAATCACTTTATTGGCGCGTTCAATCTCTAATGCGCCAGTGACAGCGGCGCGGGTTTTGCGGATGGAGGTCCATTTTGCATCGAGCGCTTCATCACGCCATTCTGTCGGAGCTTTTGCAAACTGCATCAAATGCACTGAGGAACCTGCATCATTGTAACGCTGCAGCCACACTTCTTCCATGGTGAACACCAAGATCGGCGCCCACCAAGTGGTGAGGCAATGGAACAATTCGTGCATCACGCTGCGTGTGGCGCGGCGCTTGGTGGATGAGAATGGGTCGCAATAAAGCGCGTCCTTCCTGATGTCGAAATAGAAGGCCGACATTTCCACATTCATAAAGTTAGTAAGCAAAGCGGCGGCGCGTTTATAATCGTAAACTTTATAGGCTTCGGCCACGCCCTGCCCCAACTCGCTGAGCTTGTGGAGAATGTAACGCTCCAACTCTGGCATTTTTGCAGGTGCTATTTTTTCGCCGTCGGTGAAACCATCCAGCGCACCCAGAAGATAGCGGAAAGTGTTGCGCAGCTTGCGATAGTTCTCGGTGGCGGATTTTAAAATCTCCGGCCCGATGCGCATGTCATCAGAATAATCGCAAGTGGCCACCCACAGGCGCAAAATATCAGCACCGGAATTCTTGATCACTTCTTGCGGCACTGTTGTGTTGCCGAGAGACTTAGACATTTTGCGACCATCTTCGGCCAGCGTGAAGCCGTGGGTGATCACAGTGTCATAGGGTGCGCGGCCACGCGTGCCGCAGGATTCCAAGAGCGATGAATGGAACCAACCACGATGTTGATCAGAGCCTTCGAGATAAACATCGGCCGGCCATTTCAAATCTGGCCGTTCTTCCAACACGAAAGCATGGGTGCAACCGGAGTCAAACCACACATCGAGAATGTCGCGCACTTGCTCAAAATCATCGGGGTTATGATCGGGGCTGAGATAATTTTTTGCAGCATCTGCTTCATACCAAGCATCTGCGCCATGTTCACAAAAAGAATCATAGATGCGCTGGTTCACTTTGTTATCATTGAGAATTTCGCCAGTGGCTTTATTGACAAAAACAGCGATGGGAACGCCCCAAGCACGTTGACGTGAGATCACCCAATCAGGGCGTTGCTCGATCATGCCGCGCAAACGGTTCTTGCCAGCGGGCGGGAAGAATTCGGTTTGCTCAATGGCGGCGAGCGCTTTTTCGCGCAGCTGCTTTTTGTCCATCGAGATGAACCATTGCGGAGTGTTGCGGAAGATGATGGGCTTCTTCGAGCGCCAAGAATGCGGATAAGAAATAACTTTGCGAGAATGAGCCAGCAACATGCCAGCTTGTTTCAGCGCTTCGATCACACGCTTGTTAGCATCGCCCCAGCGGCCATGATGATCGATAACGCGCGCGCCTTCGAAGCCGGGTGCATCCTTGGTGTAGAAACCGTTTTCATCGACGGGTGTTGGAACATCTGTGTCGATGCCACGATCGCGCAGAGATTTCTGGTTGGCGATCCAAACATTGTAGTCGTCTGCACCATGCGAAGGCGCGGTGTGGACAAAGCCCGTGCCTGCATCGTCGGTGACGTGATCGCCACCGAGCACGGGCACTGTGAAATCATAACCCAGAGCCTTTAGCGGATGATCGGCGGCGAATGGATGATTCAAATCGCCGAGGCGCATGTAGCTTTCAACTTTCGCGGCCTTCATCACATCGTCGGCCAGTTTATCGCCCAATACGTATTTTTCGCCAATCTTGGCCCAGTTGCCGTCAGGCGCGGCAGTCACTTGATAAATGCCGTATTTGATTTTGGATGAAAAACTGATCGCTCGGTTACCAGGGATTGTCCATGGCGTGGTCGTCCAGATTACCGCCCAGACACCAGCCAATTTCTGCACAGGAAACTTCACAAAGATCGTATCGACTTCCACATCGGCATATTCAACTTCGGCTTCAGCAAGAGCGGTGCGTTCGACCACGCTCCACATCACGGGTTTTGAGCCGCGATACAGTTGCCCGTCGCCCGCAAACTTCAGCAACTCACGCGCGATGATGGCTTCGGCTTTGAAGTTCATAGTCAGATAGGGATTATCCCAATCGCCTTCCACACCAAGCCGCTTGAATTCCTCACGCTGCACATTCACCCAGCCTTGGGCAAACTCGCGGCATTCCTTGCGGAATTCATTGATGGGAATGGCGTCTTTGTTTTGGCCCTTGGCGCGATATTGCTCTTCTATTTTCCACTCGATGGGCAGGCCGTGGCAATCCCAGCCGGGCACGTAGTTAGAATCCTTACCGCTCATCTGTGCGCCGCGCACCACTAAATCCTTCAAGATTTTGTTGAGCGCATGGCCGATGTGGATGTTGCCATTGGCATAAGGCGGGCCATCATGCAGCACGAATTTCTCGAGGCCCTTGGATTGCTCACGCAAGCGCTTGTACAAATCCATATCCGCCCAACGCTTTAAAATCTCAGGCTCTTTCTGCGGCAGGCCAGCTTTCATCGGAAAGTCAGTCTTCGGCAGGAACACAGTTTCGCGGTAACGGTCAGTTTTCTTAGGGAGGGTCATGTCGGTCATGCGCGGCTCATATCAGAGTGCCACGCTTCGGAAAAGCCTAAGCTTTTGGCAGTGTGAGGAGCGGCGAACCAGACCATTCGCCTGCCCCTCGCGAGGTGCACGCGGTCAAAATAGAGCAAGTGATTAACTTCTGCTTAACTTTTGGCCAACAGCGTTAATTCCACTCAGGCGCAAGACTTTTCACGCATCGTTACCAGCTCCTCAGAAGCAGTGGGGTGCACGGCCAGCGTGGCATCAAACTGCGCCTTTGTGGCCCCACAAGTGAGCGCAATGCCCAACAACTGCGCCATTTCACCAGCAGCCTCGCCCGCGATATGGCAGCCGAGAACTTTGTCAGTTTCACCATCCACCACCAGCTTCATCAGCATGCGCTCATCACGGCCAGACAAAGTATGCTTCATCGGGCGGAAGCTGGTTTTGTAGATGTCGATCTTGGTGTGTGTTTCGCGGGCTTGTGCTTCTGTCAAACCCACGGTGCCAAGTTCAGGTTGAGAAAAAACCGCCGAGGGAACCAGCGTGTGATCCACCTTGCGCGGCGCATTGCCAAACACCGTATCAGCAAAGGCATGGCCTTCACGAATGGCAACTGGCGTTAGGTTCACGCGGTTCGTGACATCACCCACCGCATAGATATTTTCAACCGTGCTTTGCGAAAACTCATTCACCGGAACGGCACCCAGCATATTGGTTTCAATGCCAACATTTTCCAACCCAAGTCCTTGGGTGTTAGGGATGCGGCCCGTGGCAAACATGATTTGGCCGGCACCAATTAAGGTGCCATCACTGAGGGTGACGCGCACGCCATCGCCAGAACGCTCAATTCTATCCACATCAGTTTTGGTGAGAATTTCAATGCCTTTCTTCTTCATCTCGTCAGCAAGGTGGCGGCGCAAATCATCATCAAAGCCGCGCAGGATTTGCTCACCACGATAGACCAGAGCTGTTTCAACGCCGAGACCATTGAAGATGCCTGCGAATTCAACCGCGATATAACCGCCGCCCACAATCACCATGCGGCGCGGCAGGCGATCCAAGTGAAACGCCTCGTTCGATGTAATGGCCATTTCGTGACCGGGAAAATGACGCGGCACAAAGGGTGCAGCTCCCGTAGCAATCAAAATATATTTCGCCGTAACCTTGCGACCAGAGGCGAGTTGCACTGTATTTTTATCGAGCAGTGTGGCGCGTTCGGAAATCAGTTCAGCGCCCGCTGCATTCAGATTGCGAATATAGGCCGCGTTCAGGCGATCAATTTCTTTATCTTTGTTGTCGATCAGTGTTGACCAATCAAAGTTGACACCCTTGGTGGTCCAGCCAAAGCCGATGGCATCTTCAAATTCTTCGGCGAATTTGGATGCATAAACCAAAAGCTTTTTCGGCACACAGCCGCGGATGACGCAAGTGCCGCCCACGCGATGTTCTTCGGCCACTGCGACTTTCGCGCCATGCTTGGCGGCGATGCGAGCAGCGCGAACACCGCCGGAGCCTGCACCAATGACGAAGAGGTCATAATCAAACGTCATTTGCGCGCGATCTCCTCAACGCCTTTGTCGGTGCCCAACATCAACACACCGCAAATGCCGATGAACAGCCCCGTTTCGGTCACGCCGGGGATGGCGTGAAGCTCCGCGTCCAAACGCTCAGCGTCAGTGATTTTACCGAGTTTCAAATCGATAATTGGATTGCCGCTGTCAGTTACATATGGCGTGCCATCTGCTTTGGCGCGAAGCCGCATTTGCACGTCAGTGTAATTGAGTTTGGCCAAGATGCGTTCAAGCTTCCAAGTGGTGGCATTCACGCCAAAGCGCGAAACTTCAATGGGCAGTGGAAACGCGCCAAGCTGTTGCACAAGCTTTGTATGATCGGCGATGCACACCACAAAGCGCGATGAGGAAGCCACGATCTTTTCGCGCAGTTGCGCGCCGCCGCCGCCTTTTATCATGCGGAATTGCGGATCAATTTCATCAGCACCATCAACGGTGAAATCCAACATCGGAACTTCATCCAAGGATTTCACGTTGAGGCCCAACGATTTGCCTAAGATTTCGCTCGCGTTTGATGAGGCCACAAAAACCGTGTTCAAGTTTTCGCGTTTCACTTTTTCGGCAGCGGCCTTGATGAAATAATTTGCGGTGGTACCAGAACCCAGGCCCACGCGCACATCATTCTCCACCACCTTGACTGCATATTCAGCCGCGGCCTTTTTTTGCTCGTCTTGGGTCACTTGCCGTTTGTATCCATTTTCAAACCGCCCATCAGCATATATTTCACTTCAATATATTCTTCCATGCCATGCGCAGAACCTTCACGG
>DATCEN010000395.1:0-8003 GCA_036510015.1 Aestuariivirga sp. | reverse complement strand
CCAACGCGGCACACCGACAGCGGCAGCAAATCCAACCAATGGAACGGTGTAAAATGGCGCACCCGCAATCAACGCTCCCAGGGCGAGAACAGAACCAAGTGCAATCGACATAATATAAAAATTGCGCGGTGATGTCTCCAGTCCGGCTTGGTTAAGGCGAACCTTGAGCGTCAAACGTTTCTTTTTCTTGGCATTCTCACCGATCTTGTTCAGGGATTCCTGAACCTGTTTGCGGCGGTTATCTTTAACCTCTTCAAGTAGCTTTGAGCGACCACTGTTTTCTTTTTTCGGTCCAGCGATGGATTTAATCCGGCTCGCGCTGGCGGAATCAAACAACCACGGATAGATGATCGCGAAAATCACTCCGCCTGCTGCTAGGCCAATCATGGCTATCAGTGCATAGGCAGTGAGATTATCACCAAACAACATCTAAAAGAACCTTTTCAGTTTTTACCTTGAGCTTCACGGTTTTCGGCTTTTTCAAGCGCATCGGCGAGACGGCGCTCTTCATTATAGTAGCGCGCGCGATCCCAGAAATGCGGCCGCGCAATACCGGTCGAACGGTGTGCGCCAATAATTTTGCCATCGGCGTCTTCGCCAACAATTTCATAAACGAAAAGATCTTGTGTGATGATCACGTCACCTTCCATGCCGATCACTTCGGTGACATGGGTGATTTTGCGTGAGCCGTCACGAAGGCGTGAAGCTTGTATGATGACGTCAATCGACCCAACAATCATTTCCTTGATGGTTTTTGACGGCAAGGAGAAACCACCCATGGTGATCATCGATTCTAAACGAGCAATAGCTTCACGCGGCGTATTGGCGTGGAGTGTTCCCATAGAGCCGTCGTGGCCAGTGTTCATGGCTTGCAATAAATCGAATGCTTCAGGGCCACGGACTTCGCCGACGATGATCCGCTCTGGGCGCATACGCAGGCAGTTCTTGACCAAATCGCGCATCGTGATAGCGCCTTCACCCTCAAGGTTAGGCGGGCGGGTTTCGAGGCGCACAACATGTGGCTGTTGCAATTGAAGTTCGGCTGCGTCTTCGCAGGTGATGATACGTTCATCGTGATCAACACAACCGGTAAGACAATTTAACAAAGTGGTTTTGCCGGAGCCCGTGCCGCCTGAGATCAACACATTACAACGCACGCGGCCAATGATTTCGAGAATCGTTGCGCCTTCTGGCGTGATCGACTTGAATTTCGCCAAGTCTGCCAATTTCAAACGGTCTTTTTTAAATTTACGAATGGTGAGTGCGCAACCATCGATGGCCAGAGGTGGGGCGATGACGTTAACGCGCGAACCATCGGGCAAGCGCGCGTCGCAGATAGGGCTTGATTCATCAACACGACGCCCAACTTGCGATACGATGCGCTGACAAATGTTGAGCAGTTGCGAATTGTCGCGGAAGCGCACACCGGTTTTCTGCATCTTGCCGTCGACTTCAATGAACACCGTGCTGGCACCGTTCACCATGATGTCGGCGATATCGTCACGCGCCAACAAAGGCTCAAGCGGGCCGTAACCCAATACGTCGTTGCAGATATCTTCGAGCAGTTCTTCCTGCTCTGAAATAGACATCACCACATCTTTGAGAGAAATGATTTCGTTTACGATGTCACGGATTTCATCACGTGCAGCGCCACGGTCAAGCTGGCCCAATTGAGTGAGATCGATCGCGTCAATCAATGCGTTAAAAATCGTGCCTTTGATGTCATAGTAGGACTCTGGCTTTTGGCGCGCTTCGGCAGGCTGTGGCGGAGCGGCTGGCTTGGGCACCGCAGGTTTCAAATCAGGAATCGGCGCTCCAGCAACAGCCACATGATGTTGTAATGGCTGCGCGGCCGCTGGTTGGGGTACAGCAACGGGTGTGGTAGGCGCTGCATCAGATTTTTTGCCGAACATTATTTTTCCCTTTTAGACTTCAGCAACGGAAGTTTTTGCATGAACCCTGATAGATCAAACTTTCCTGACTTTGCAGTTGGCTTCGCGATGCCCGCCAGATCGTAAGATAATTGTTCCAAAATCTCTGCTGATTTTGATTTTGGGGCCACTTCAAATATCATTTGCCCGTTGCCTTGGGCCTGCCCGAAAGACTGCGGATCATGTGGGATGATGGCTGAAGCTTCGATGCCAAGTGCTTTTGAGAAATCAGCAGCTGGAATTTCTGGCCGCTTTGGAACGCCAACATTATTGAGAATGAGCTTCGGAACGCTGTCATTCGGCCTGCCAGCTTTTAACATGTCCATTAGGTTCTTGGCATTGCGCAGAGACGGCAATTCAGGCGAAGCCGTGATAATGACTTCATCGGCGTTCAACAAAGTATGCTTTACCCAAGGCGCCCAAGCGTTTGGAATATCAACGACGATGAGAGGCGCTGCTTTGCGCACCACTTCGAGAACTGTGTCAACAGCCTGACTGTCAAAGGTCATGTCACGTTCAATAGTGCCGGGGCCGTTCAGCAGACTGAGCTTGTTACCGAGCTTGGACATCAGGCGATCAAGCAAAGTTGAGTCAACCCGTTCAGGTGCGGAAAGTGCTTCGTAGAATGTGCCGCCGCCGTCATGGTTGAAGTTGAGTGCTGATGTTCCAAATGACAGATCAAGATCCGTCAGGATGGTTTCGGTATCCAGGTTGTTGGAAAAGGCATAGGCGATGTTGTGGGCTATCGTGGAGGAACCCACACCGCCCTTGGTGCCAACAAAAGCGATGATGCGACCTAATGGTGCAGCTTTTGGATCTGCGTAAATCCCAGCAATGGAATCGATAATTTGTAACGTGCTGAAAGGAGCGACAATATAGTCGCTCACATGATTTTTCATCAATTCGCGGTACAAGACGATGTCGTTGACATGGCCAATCACAATCACCTTGGTGTTGGGTTGGCAAACCTCAGCAAAACGACCAAGCTCCGCCATCACTTGCTCGCAGTCGCCATGTGATTCGACGATCACCACATTTGGTGTTGCCTCTTGGGCATAAGCAGCTGTCGCACCAACAATACCACTGCTTTCAACATTGACATGGGCTTTGGCCATCCGCCGATCATTGGCGGCCGACTGCATCACAGCAGCACTCTGCGGGTTATCGCAAAAAATGCCTATGCTGATGCGTGGCACAAGAGAGACCATGGCGTTATTTGAGGTGGCAGGTTGAGCAGCAAGCGTCATGACAGGCTTTCGTGGTGAATTAAATTATGGCTGATAGGTGTAGTTGCTAGGCATAGTGACAGTGCTGACGGCACTTTGTTGGCGAAGAACGGCGGCCACTTCCGTGTTCGAGTCATCCACTGTTTCGGGATATGGCTGAATGATGGTTCTCGGATCGACGATTTCAGCAGCGATATTGGTTTGAACCGCGCAACCCAGATTTTCATAAGGAAGATTTTGCTTGGTATCAGCGAGATCACTATTCCAACTGCCGCAAGGGGCCACATGAGTTTTTGGCCCTCGTGGGCCGTTGACCACGGTTATGGGATAGCGATCCGAAGCATGAGCGGGCGCATGCTCAAAATCACCGAGCGCTGCATCAGTTGTCATGCAGCCGGATAAGGCGAAGGCAACCATGATGAGGAACAATTTCGGCGCGGTTTTTACTATATCATTCATCTCATTCACTCCGCTCACTCAACAATGTAACCAACGTTGCCACCATAGGGGCTTGTCGGCGTTGTTGTTTTGGAACCATAGATCTTGTTCAATCTGCCCATGATGATGGATTGAGCATCATTGGCCTCGTTGAAATTCTTGTCTGGTAATTCAAATTGTCTTTGAGCAGCGGAACGAACGATATGTGGCGTTACAATCACCACCAGTTCGGTCTGGTTCGAAATGAAATCGCGGCTACGAAACAGTGCGCCCAAAACTGGTAAATCGCGAAGCCCTGGGGTGCCATTGATCGTTTGACGCGTATTCTCACGGATCAATCCAGCCAGCATCATCGAACCGCCATCGGGGATTTCGAGCACTGTATCAGCGGCGCGTTCGTTTAATGAAGGCACAGAACCACCAGAAGTGCCAACCACGCCGTTCTGTATTTGGGTTATCTCGCTCACTGCCGTATGAATTTTAAGATTGATGCGGCCTGCGCTCAACACCGTTGGGGTAAAATCAAGTCCAACGCCATAATTTTTGAAAGCCACGGTGCACAAAACTGGAGTGCCTTGGCAGGTTTGATAGGGGAACTCGCCGCCAGCTTTAAACGAAGCCGCTTGGCCAGAAACCGCTGTCAAATTGGGCTCGGCCAAAGTGTGCAACATGCCGTCGCTTTCCATGGCTCTAACAATGCTAGTGAAGGAATTGCCTCCACCATCTGAGGCTGACAGGCCATAACCACCGGCCTGCGACAGTGGAACACTCGAAAAAGGATTCACATTGGAAAGGTTAAAGGCAAATGAACCTGCATTGATGGCCGCACCGAAATTTATGCCCCATTGCTTCAGCACATCACGCTGAATTTCCACCATCTTCACTTGCAGCATCACTTGGTCTTCACCGAGAACCTTGATGGTGTTGACGATCAAACCGCCGCCAGTGGTTGTGGTAGAAGTTGTAGAAACCACAGTGGTGCCTTGGGCAATATATTCATTGGCCAGTGAAACCGCTGTGGTGGCTTCAAGTGCATTCATCGCAACACCGCCAAGCACAACGTTGGCCCCAAGCACGTCCACAGTGATGCGCGTGCCAGGAAGAGTGCGGCGGATTAGATTTTGCAGTGCGAGCGTGTCAATGGCAACTTCCAGATCAAGTGCCATGATCTGCTGGCCCTTGGCATCGAAGAAGAAAATATTGGTGGAACCGGTCTTGCGCGCAAAAAGATAGGCAGTGGTTTTGTTGCGCACCTGCACATCAACAATGTCATTGTTGCCAACCACAACCTCTTTGGCTTCTGCCGGAAGTGTCACTACAGCTGACTTGTTCAAAGCGATGCGGAAAAAACTTCCGGTTTGGGCCGCCTGAGTCGATATTGGAGCAATATCGCTGGCAGAAGCGCTGCGTGGCACCATAGGCACGAAGAGCAGCAGAGAAGTGAGCATCATCACAGCGCCACCGGTAAGTGCGGAGATTTTTTTTGTATCGTTGAGAAGGGTTTTCAACATGCTATTTCACTCACTGCGCCACAGCGCGGGATTCAACTCCGCCTCGGATTATCATTGGTTCACTGTTGCTATTCATATTTGGTTTGTTCTGATATTTGTCAGCAAGTACCGGCTGAATTTCTTCTTCGGTTTTGCCGTCGTTTTCAGCAATGGAACGCAAAGCCAATGACAGCTCGCCTGATGACTGGACTGTGGCCATAACTTCCGCCTGTTCTGGCGTCAGTTCCAAAGTTGCGGTTTCGCCCTTATCAACAGTAACCTGATCGCCTTCATTGGCTTGTTTAAACACTTGGTTGACGGCCAAGACTTTCACATTGCTGACCACGGTTTCACTTTTCACCACTGCCGCATTGGTTACTGGATTCGTGCTCTTCTTGGTCAAAATCACATCCACCCGGTCATTCGGCAGAATGAAGCCGCCTGCTGATGTCTTTGTAGAAATGGCTACGGCTTCAGCACGCATGCCCTTGGGCAGGTTGGCGCTCATGAAACCACCAGCACCCGGCAACACAACCTTCTTGCTAATAACTGGCTCATCCTTGAAGATCGGCATGCGCACCAGCGCTGTTGCCAATTCTTTCAACGCGTCTGGCCGTTTGTCACGCGTGATCATAAGTTCAGTGACACTATCCTTGGGCCAAGCCTTCCAAGACAAGCCTTCAGTCAATTTGTCACCCATTTGGAAATCTTTAGTAGCGACCAGCACATCAGAAGATTCAACTTTTTGCGCCACCGCCGCTTCGGGCTGCTGTGATCGGCTATTGAGCATATTTTTAGCCAAAACGCCCGCAACGAGAGCGCATACAACCGCTGCCACCAATGCTACTAAACGCATCTTACTCATATAAATTCCCCACACTGGCCCCAATACAGAAGTCCACTTGCCAGCAACTTAGGGGACCAAAGGTCAAATTAAGGTTAATAAATCTGGACATTATTTGTTCATGACAGCGCATGCATCCACCATGTTCCGCGGAAAGCCACAATACCGCCCAGCGCAATAGCAAAGCCAAATGGCACATTGGGTGTCATTGACACCAACTTGCCCCACAGCCTCTTTGATGTGTCAGACACATCTGCGAGATCGAGTGAAAGCATAATAAATGACGAGGCCACCATGAAGGAAACTTGCAGAAAGCCTGCCAATGCTGCCAAAAGAATAAAGCCGTAAATATTGGTCATGCCGAACCAAAGCCCAGCTGCAGCCAGCATTTTGGCATCGCCACCACCCAAAAGATTAAATTGGAACATAATAAAGCCGACAGCAAACAAAAGCATGCCGCCTGCGATGTGCGAGACAAAACCATCCAAACCATCCAACGGCAGGCCAGCGGCCAAAGCCATTGGAAAGAACAGTGCCGCAGTTAACAGCGTGAGCCAATTTGGTATCTTGAAGGTCAAAACATCCCAGATGGCGGCGACCATTAAAAGTGTAGGTAATAATGTGAAGCAGAGGAAATGCAGCATGAGGTTCTCGTGGTTAAAGGTGCTTGTGCACAGCAACTTCACACGAGCAGCGTAAACGGCGGGTTAATCCCAGCCTGAACAATGACAATCTGCATCATGGTAACCGCTGATTCATCATTTTGCGGCAAGACTTCATTTTCCATATGGGCTGAACCGCTCATATCCCAGGAGTTTGAGATGCGGATATCACTTTCATTGTTGTTAACGAGCGCTTGCCTTGTAACTTCAAGTTTCATCGGTTTTGCAAATGCCGGCACTCCACTCACGGTCCTGGTTGACCGCAGCCAGTTGATGATGTTGAGCGCTGACCCAGGAACGGTTGTTGTTGGCAATCCTTCCTTGGCTGACGTGTCTCTTAATGGCCGCCAGCTCTTCATTAATGGGCATAGTGCTGGAGAAACCAACCTTTTGGTATTTGACCAAAGCGGCGAAAAAATCGGCGATTATGACATTACCGTTATGCAAGTGGGCGAGAACTCGCTTACCGTATTTAAAGGCACAGCTGCCGGCATAACGCGCAATAGCTTTGCGTGTGCGCCAATTTGTGAACACACCATGATGATTGGCGACGCGGACCCCCTTGAGAAGTTTATTGGAGATAACCAAACCAAATATGATTTCTCACAAGGTATTAAACTTGGCGATAAAACAGCAGCTGGCGGCCCATCAGCAGCCCAATAGGGCTGTATTGTTTGGATAGACTTGCCCGGTTTGTATAAAATTTTAATAAGCTTGTTCAACCCATTTCAACGTGTGACTGGTAAACCCATTTAATTATGGATTTGGGAGCCGTTAGGGTCTGATGTTTAAGCAACTTAAAAATATGTGCCGTGACAGATGGATTGCTTTCGCCCGTTCCGAATCGGGCGTAAGCGCCGTTGAGTTTGTCATGGTTGCCCCACCTGCATTTCTGCTTCTCGGCGTTACAATCGAAACCGGCGTAATGATGTTTTCGCAATACACGCTGCAAACGGCTGTGGAGACGGCTGCACGCAGCATTCGCACCGGATCAGCGCAAATGAACAGCGTGAGTTCAGCAAACTTTAAAACCTCGATTTGTAATTCGGTTGGTAGTTTATTGGATTGTTCCAAGGTTGTAGTCTATGTCCGCTCTGATCCGACTTTTGCCGCCTTGGTTGCCAACACCCCACCATTGCTCAACATTGGCCCATCCACTGGCTCAACCACCGTTTCTGCTCCAGCATGTTACAACCCGGGCAATGCATCACAGCCGGCCATTATCATTGCCACCTATGACTGGTATTTCGTGAGTTGGGGAATGAACGCTTTCGGCAACGTGGCAGGCAATAAAGCCGACAGGTTGATCGGCCTTACTCTCTTCCAAAATCAAAATTATCCCGGCAGCGTCGCTGGAACATGTTGAAGTGTAATCAAATCATGAAAAAGTTTTTCAAAAGAGGTTTTCTAAA
>DATCEN010000394.1:0-2374 GCA_036510015.1 Aestuariivirga sp. | reverse complement strand
CCGTGAATCCTGCAAGAGCACCTGTCACAATTGTCAAGCCCACGAGAGCCACCAACACGCGACGTAAAAACTTTACGTCTGCTGTAACCGTTGTTCCGTTCATATTTGCCCCTGTCTTTTTGACGCTGACCCAAACTTACGATTTGAGCTTATCTGGAGAGCGTTCATTTAGAGTAAATGGTTTGATTTGCCACGCCAAAGGCTAAGCCCGCCTCGCAAGTGAAGCATTGCAGCTATGCAAAAAAACCAAGGCCTCTAAAGACGAATATCCACAAAATGCCCAGCCAAAGCCGCCGCCGCTGCCATGCGAGGTGACACCAGATGCGTGCGGCCTTTGTAACCCTGCCTACCCTCAAAATTGCGGTTAGAGGTGGAAGCGGCACGTTGTTCGGGTTTCAACTGGTCTGGGTTCATGGCAAGGCACATCGAACAGCCAGGCTCGCGCCATTCAAAGCCCGCGGCTTTGAAAATCTTGTCGAGGCCTTCAGCTTCTGCCTGTTCCTTCACAAGGCCAGAGCCTGGAACGATCATGGCATAAGCCAAACGCCCAGATACCTTTTTGCCCTGCACCACCTCGGCCACAGCGCGCAAGTCTTCAATGCGGCCATTGGTGCATGAACCGATCCACACAACGTCTAGGCCAATGTCAGTGATTTTCTGTCCAGCTTTGAGGCCCATATATTCAAGAGCGCGAATTTTGGATTGGCGCTTGCCTTCATCAGCAATCAACGCCGGATCAGGTACAGCACCCGAAACCGAAACCACATCCTCAGGCGATGTGCCCCAAGAAACAATTGGTGGCAGATTAGCTGCATCCAATTTTACGATGCGGTCAAAATATGCGACTTCGTCGGTGTTGAGCGTGTCCCAATAACGCCGAGCCGCATCCCACTGTGCGCCCTTGGGCGCCATCGGCCTGCCATTGAGATAAGCGTAAGCCTTTTCATCGGGTGCAACCATGCCAGCGCGCGCACCACCCTCAATGGTCATGTTACAAACCGTCATACGACCTTCCATCGAAAGATCGCGGATCGCTTCGCCGGTAAATTCAATCACTGAGCCTGTGCCGCCCGCCGTGCCGATCTCACCTATGATAGCAAGGATGATATCCTTGGCAGTGGAATGCTTCGCCAATTTATTATTGACCTCAACCTTCATGTTCTTGGCTTTTTTCTGGATCAGAGTTTGCGTGGCAAGAACATGCTCAACTTCAGACGTGCCGATCCCATGAGCCAAGGCACCGAAAGCACCATGGGTTGAAGTGTGGCTATCACCACAGACAATGGTGGTGCCCGGCAAGGTGAACCCCTGTTCTGGTCCAACCACGTGAACGATGCCTTGGCGCTTATCCATTTCGTTGAAATAAGGAACACCAAATTCTTTCGCATTGGCGGCAAGTGTTTCCACTTGAATGCGGCTTTCTTCTTCAGCAATCCCTTGAGAGCGATCCGTGGTGGGCACGTTATGGTCAACCACTGCCAAAGTCTTTTCGGGATGGCGCACTTTGCGCCCAGTCATGCGCAGGCCTTCAAACGCTTGTGGGCTGGTCACTTCATGCACAAGGTGGCGATCAATATAGAGCAAACAGGTGCCGTCTGCGGCTTCGTGAGCCACGTGATCATCCCAAATCTTGTCGTATAAAGTGCGTGCTTTGGTCATTGTCTTAATCCTAGCTCAAATCCTGATTTCGAAGGCTATTTAACCACTTGCAACGTAGAGTCAAAGCCCCCACGCGTTAATCGCAATTCTGCCATGCTTGTGGCGTGAAACTAAGCTAGCGCTTTATCTAAATAGTCGGTATTTTATTTCATCAAATGAGGCTCCCCCATGTTTAACAAAATTGCACCCATCGCTTTGATCACTCTCACATTGGCGCTGCCAACCACTGCCTATGCCCAGCTTGATAGCGCGTCATATATCGAAGCAACCTCCGCCGTCATGGACGCAGGCCTAGCCGCGCCGGAAATTCGCCACCTTCACAACGTGCCTTCGGTTGGCGTGATTAGTCTTGCAGACGGCTTTCGCACCCGAACGGGCCAATATACAAATGATGTGGAAATGATAGCATCGCAAAATGGCTATTGGGTAAGCCGCCTGCGCCACGCACTCGCTGCCAATCCTGTTACCAGACGCGCGATGGACGAGCATGGTGTAAATGTTAACCGCGTGGACGGCGTTTCGATCGGCTCAACCGGTTCGCTGCGGTTTTTTGTTGAGTAATTATGGGGGCGGAGAATATTGAGATCGCGCCACTAGGCAGTGGCGATCTCGCTTCTGTTTCAACGCTCTACTATAGCATTTGGCACGAAACTCATGGACCCTATCAAGACGCACTAATCGCGGGGTCGCGCGACCTGAAGTTTTTCAAATCTCG
>DATCEN010000393.1:0-8335 GCA_036510015.1 Aestuariivirga sp. | reverse complement strand
AGACCGGGTTGTGAACCACCGGCCCGGTGTGAAGGTGCGCACAGTTGAAAAGGTTGAATTCGCCATTCGTGAGCTCAACTATCAACCAGACCGGATAGCTGCCCGCCTTGCTAGAGGCCGCGAATATCGCTTCTGGTTTGTGCTGCCTAATACGGCTGGCGAGTTTATGAACCGCATTTCCGATGAAGTTGAAGCTGCGGCCAAGCGCATGTCGGGCGAACGGGTTTCAATTATGGTCAAACGGGTTGACGTGTTTGATGGAACACTATTGGCCAATGTTCTTGACGGTTTGGAAGATGGCATAGACGGTGTGGCCGTGGTTGCACTTGACCATCCAGCCGTGCGTGAATCAATCAACACCCTCGTGGCCAAGGGCATTTCGGTGGTGACGCTGGTCTCAGATGTGCCGGGATCCAAACGCACGCATTATGCAGGCGTGGATAATTCATCGGCAGGGCGCACTGCAGCTGGCCTGATGGGTCGTTTTTTGAACGGCCGCAAAGGCAAAGTGGGATTGTTTGCGGGTTCATTGGCATTGCGCGATCATATCGAAAGGCAATTTGGTTTTGAGCAGGTGATGGCACATGAATTCCCTGATCTCACGGTTTTGCCGGTGCGTGAATCGCGCGATGATACTGAACGTTCTGAGGAACTGGCCAAACAGTTGCTGAAAGAACATCCGGATCTGCTGGGCATCTATAACGTGGGCGGCGGAACGGCTGGCATCACTTCCGCACTGGAAGCTGATGGTGATCCCAAGCACACAATTTTTATTGCGCATGAAGTCACCGAAGGTTCGCGCCGTGCGCTTATTCGCGGCTCGATTGATGTGATCATCAATCAAGATCCGGGCCATGAAGTGCGCTCGGCTGTGCGCGTGTTGATTGCGCGTGCTGACAATGCACCGGTGATTGAAGCTCAAGAACGGATCCGCATAGATATTTTTATGCGCGATAATTTGCCCTAGCACTTCATCTTATAGTTTCTTCAAGCCTGCCTCAATCGCTGCGCGCTTGGCTTCCAAAAACGGCGGCAGAGAAAGCGTCTCGCCCAGTTTATCCATTGGCTCATCGGTCTGAAAGCCCGGGCCATCAGTGGCGATTTCAAACAAAATGCCACTTGGCTCGCGGAAATACAGGCTCTTGAACCAGAAACGATCCACCTTGCCAGAATTGGGAATGCGCATCTGCGTGAGGCGCGATGCCCAAGCGTCATAATCACCCATCGCAATGTTAAAGGCCACATGATGCACAGCACCAGCACCTTGGCTTGCACGCGGCAAATTGGGTTCCACTTTCACATGAAGTTCTGCCACTGGGCCTTGAGCGTGCATTTTGTAAACATGCGTATCGCCAAATGCTGTTCCGCGTTTCATGCCCATCGCATCGGTGAGAATAAGATCAGTATACTGATTATCAGCCACGCTTAAAGTGATGGGGCCAAGCCCTCGAATTTGATGTTCAGCAGGCACCGCACTTTTTGCCCAAACGTTGGCTGGCGTCTGCGCCTCATCCATCACTAACGCTAAGCGTTGGCCTTCAAAATCTTCAAAGCTGATTATCTGCCTGCCGCCTTCTTCTGTGGGTTTTTGCGCTGCAATACCAAGCGCTTTAAAACGGTCCACCCAAAAGCCGATAGCTTTCTCGCCTTGAATGCGAAGACCAGTGCGCACCACAGAATTTGTGCCGCGTTTTTCGCGTGCCGCTGGCCAATCAAAGAATGTGATGTCGGTGCCAGCGCTGCCCAAGCCATCGGCATAAAACAGATGATAGGCCGATGTATCATCCTGATTGACAGTTTTCTTTACCATGCGCAGGCCGAGAACTTGCGTATAGAAATTGTGGTTGGCTGGCGCATCAGCAGTGATGGCGGTGAGGTGGTGAAAGCCGTTGAGTTCCATGAACCACATATAGGCAATTGAAATTGAGATTTCCAGTGGGCACAGCTTTGCCCTTGTTCACCGAGGCATTTGCCGGTGGAGAGGAAGAAAAGAGGGAGACGCGTATGGCGGACTTGCAAGTTTGAAGCATTAGGATTGAGCTTTATTGAACAGCTTGTGCTTCAGGTTGGCCGAGGATAAAATTCTTGCCATCGAGCTTATAAATATCTGGCCGGAAATTCACACGGCCATCTTCGGTGGCCCAAGCGGTGAGATACATAAACCTCACATCAGGCCCGTGTGGAATTTTGAGCTGCTGGGTTTGGCGGCTTTGGATGATGGGATCGAAATTCGCCTCATCATATCCGCCCAAACCGTTCACCACCCAGGTGATAAGCTTCTTCACCTGATCAACACGCACACAGCCCGAGCTTTCCCAGCGATTATTGGTGGTGAATAATTCACGGTGAGGTGTGTCATGCATATAGACCATATATTTATTGGCGAAGTTGATCTTCACTTGCGCCAGCGCGTTGAGATCACCCGGCGCCTGTTTGAATACATAGCGATCAGGCGCTGTGACCTGCCAATTCACCAAAGTGGGATCAATCTCCGGGCCGGTCTGACCATCAAAAACATGGATATCAAGCTTTGCCATATACTTTGGATCGGCCAACATTTTTGGAATAATATCTTTGGCCACAATGGAGGCGGGCGCATTCCATGTTGGATTGAAAACAATATCCGTGACATGGCTTTCCAGTGCTGGTGTGGGCCGATCAAGCTTGCCGACGACAACGTTGTGGCGCGAATAGAGTCGGCCGTTTTCAACGGCTTCAAGTTGAGCTGCAGGAATATTGACGGCGATATAGCGCGGCCCCAAGTCTTTTGAATATTCTGCCACGCGAGGTTGGTTCTTTTTAAGCGAATACAGCCGCCATTCAGCCGTGATGTTCAACTCTTGCCTGGTACGCTCATCCACCAAACCAGTGGGCCTTGCGCCGTGATTGTATTGAAAGGCTGTAATGGCATTGATAAGGTCTTGATCCCATGTGCTGGCATCTGGTTGGGCCATTGCATCAAATTGCAGATAGCCTTCCTTGGTCAAACGCTCACGCAACAGATGGATGAGTGCAGGAGTTGAGTTGTTGTTGAATTGTGTTTTGGGCAGTTGTGGCCAACCACCCGACGAGGTGATTTCCTGATACATGGCAACCGCGCCATCAATAGCCCGCAGTGAGCCAGAAGTGAGCATTGGGGCTTGGTTTTGCCCGGTCAGAATTTCAGTTTTGGTGGCCAGCTTGCCTTGCATCTCCAGCCGCGGTGCGATGGAGGTGAGGGAGCCTGTGTTCATCGGGTCTTCGGCAAAGGCGTTACCAGCCGCAATGAGAGGCATAACCGCCATCCATTGCAGAAGTCTGCGCCGCGCCAATGGCTGATTTAACCTTGTGTTCACTGTAACCGTGCCTGACTCGAACCTATATGACCTTGGTAAATGAAGGCTTTAAGCGGCGTCAGACGGGGATTGCTGAATGTTATCGCTCTTTTCGTTTTGATCAAGCAAAGGCAGATTTGCCATCTCATCGGCTTTGCGGCGGATGACAATGATGCGGCTCTTGTTTGGTGTTTCGACCACGGCTGCGGCTGTTGCAGGTGTAGGCGTGGGTGCTGGTGCAGGTGTCGGGATAGGAGCGGCAGCAATGGGTTGCGGCTGGAGTTCAATGACGGCTCGTTTTTCAAGCGCAATCGGTGCACCAAGGCGTTGCACCACAAGCTTTGCGCCACGCGCGCTGACTTCTGGGTGGACTTCTGGTGTTACAGCCAAGGCTGGCGGAGCCTGTTTTGGGGCTGGTTCAAAGATGGCTTCATCTTGCTTAAAGAACTGCGCGGGCTTTGCCGCCAGGTTAACCACAGAAGACGTAGCATCTGCTTGAGGGTCTGAGAGTTGTTGTTCTAATTCACCCATCAATTGCAGGGCGCGACTGACGGACTGACCCACGGGAGGCGCATCGTTGAACGCGCTGCGTGCCTTTTCTGCCAATTGGGCGAAAAGCTTGGCTTCAGTGGAAAGACCCGTAACTGTGGGATCTAAGGCACCAATATCGCGGCGCGCTGCTGATATGGCTTCGCGTGCATGTTTGACAATCTCTGCGTCATGGCCGCCTTGTGCCTGTGTAAGCACGTGACTTTCAAGCTTGTTAATGGCTTGCAATAAGCGGGCGGTTTCTGCGCCGCGCAGCCGTGCTTCATAACTTTCAAGGAACCAACGGCCGCGCGCCGTTTCTTTGACAGCGCCCAAGACCTCGTCCAGCGAGGCTGGAACCGCAACATTCAACTCACTCATGATACTCACCACAACTCACTGACCTGCGTATGGCGCAATGGCCACACGCGCCATTTATCGTGGAAACTGGTGAATGTTTGGTTTAGATGGAGCGTTAGTGGTTGAGATTCATAAAATAATTCTAATTTGGTGGGCGCGCCGTCAGAATGGCGGCCAGCGGTGACTGCGAGTGCCTTTAGGGCGCGTTTTTCTCTGGCCTACGCCTTTTTGATGATTGGCAATGGGGTTCAACTGCCATTCTTGCCGCTTTGGCTGCAAGCGCAAGGTCTGTCATTGGCAGAAAATTCGGCGGTCATTGCGGCCATGACAATTGTGCGCGTCGTCGGCGCGCCCATCTTTGCTGCCATCGCTGACTATACTGGCAATCGGTTGGTGGTGATCCGGCTATGTGCTGCGGTTTCATTTTTGGCCTATGTTGCGCTGTCACTCAGCAACAGCTTTCAACCTATTTTGATGATTGGCGCTTTGGCTGCATTTTTATTCTCGCCAGTTTTTCCATTGACCGAGGGTTTTAGCGTGGAGGCGGCCGCTAAAGTTGGCCTTGACTATGGCCGCATCAGACATTGGGCCTCTTTGAGTTTTTTGGTGGGAAGCCTTGGCTCTGGTGCTTTGTTGACTGTGGTACCGATCCATTACGCAATGGCGCTGATTGCGGGCGCGCAATTGATTTCAGCAATAGCGACCTGGATATTGCCGCCCGAACCGCCGCACCCAAGCCACTTGCCGTTGGTTTCGCCCGTTCAACTGCGCGAAGCGTTTAAATTTTTGTTTGCCTCGCGCTTCACCGTGTTTTTGTTAGCGGCAAGCTTGGCCAATTGTAGCCATGGGATGTTGTATACTGAAGGTGCTGTGTATTGGGAACAATTGGGCTTTTCTACTTTCGCCATCGGGCTTTTGTGGTCATCAGCGGTTTTGGCGGAAGCCACGCTATTTTTCTGCTCGGTTTATATTCTCAACCGTGTTCCTTTAGCGCAGCTATTGTGCATCGGCCTTTTTGGCACAACGTTGCGCTGGTTGGCCATGAGCTATGTGACTGGGTTTTGGCCAATCCTCATGCTGCAACTGCTGCATTGTATTTCATTTGCGCTAACATATCTTGCGCTGATGCATTTCATCCGTCTCAATGTTCCGCAAAACCTGCGCAACACGGCACAGGGGGTTTATACGGCTTTTGCATCGGGCTTGCTTTTGTCTGGCGCACAATGGTTTTCCGGCCCGCTGTTTGAATGGGCTGGTGGCAAGGCCTTTTTAGCGATGGCGGCAATTGCTGGTGTTGGCTTGGCTGTAGCAGTTTTCAATTTAGTGAAGCTTAGCCCCATAAGGCAGGTGGCGGTGGCTTCATCATCCCATTGAGATAGTTGATGGCGGGACTACGGTCTTTAGCCAAGAGTAAAGGCCCATCCAAATCCACATAGTCTGCATTTTGGGCGACGATAAAAGCCGGTGCCATGGCCAGCGACGTTGCCAACATACAGCCGACCATCACCTTGAAGCCATCGGCCTTGGCGGCAGCGGACATGCGCAGCGCCTCAGTGAGGCCGCCGGTTTTATCGAGCTTGATGTTCACTGCGTCATATTTGCCGCGCAGGCTTTTGAGCGAGGCCGCATCATGGGCACTTTCATCAGCACAGATGATGATGTCGCGCTTCAGTTTGAGAAGCATTTCGTCTTGGGTTTGGGGCAGGGGTTGTTCCACCAGTTCGACACCGTACCTTGTGCAAGCTTTCAGCATGGCGGGCAGGGTGGTTTCATTCCAGCCTTCGTTGGCATCCACGATCAACCTGGCATGTGGCATAGCTTCGCGGATTTTGGCGAGGCGTTCTTCATCGCCGTCGCGACCGAGTTTAAGTTTGAGCAGAGGAAAATGTGCGGCATTGCGGGCGGTCTGTGCCATGACGGCAGGCGTGTCCAAACTCAGTGTATAGGCTGTAACCAGTGGTTTCAGCACGCTCAAGCCCGCGGTGACGAAAGCCGGCGCGCCGGATTGCTTAGCTGCCAAATCCCAGCGGGCGCAATCAAACGCGTTTTGTGCGGCTTTAGGCAGAGTAGAGATGTCATCGCTGAAGGCTTCAAATGCTGCAATACATTGCGCCACCGTTTCACCATAGCGCGCATAGGGCACAGCTTCGCCACGTCCTGTGGCTGCGCCTTCTTGGAGTTCAACCAAGATCACATCAGCCGAAGTTTTTGAACCACGCGAAATTGTGAAAGTTCCGGATATTGGAAACGATTGAGCTTTGACTGTGAGCTTCATTTCAAATTGAGAGCGACACTCGCATCAGCTTTGATTTGGCATTCGGCCCGCAATTTCGGCCAGCATCACATAGATGCGGCCTTGATCGGAGGCGAGCACTTGTTCCATCACCTCGTCTGCACCATCGGTGCCAGCAATCGTGTCGAGTAGCTTTTCGAACAAGCGGTTGTAGGCTTGCACACGGCTGCGCAACAAACGCTCTTCCGAATAGCGCGATTCCAGTGCCTTGACCAATTTGCGGCTGCGGCTTTCAAACAAACGCTTGGCGTAAGCGCCCTTATCTGAGTTGGCATAACGGCGCTCTAAGTCCCTCGGCAATTGGCCTTCAATGGCTTCGACAACATCGCGCGCTGACACATTCAGTTTTGCGTTGGCGCTTTCAATCTCACGACCGAGTGAAGCTAAACGTGGCGCTGCTATGGCCGCAGGTTCAGGCCTCGCCAGAACAGCCACAGGGGCACTGGCTTCAAAGCGTGGGGCGCTGATGGCTGGTCGTGGTGCCGCATAACTTGGTGTTGAATAATCAAGGCTGCCGCTTTGCTTGCGCACAACATCTGCCAGCGCGTTGAGGGCGCCGATTTGATCGGCCACCACACGGCGCATGGCATCAGCATTGCTGCGGGTTTCTTCAGGCAGATCAATGACAGCGCGTTTCAATTCACCGCGTGCAACATCGATATCCTTGACCACCTGTTGTGCGGTGATGCGCATATCCTGTGCGGTTTGCTGGAAGTCAGATGCGGTTGAAGAGAGCATTTCATTCATATTGGAAAGTGCGCGCTCATGCTGTTCACGCAGGGCGCGCGCAGCTTGTGCAATCTGGCCACCAGAATTGGTTTCCAACTTGCGCAATTGCTCTTCCAAATTGGCCAAGGCGGCACCTGATTGATCGGCAACAATGCGGCCCAAATGGCGTGCGCGTTCTTCAGCAGCGCTTAGGCTTTCTTCAATCATGGTCATGTAGTTCGTCATGGTCTTGTCAACTTCGGTGGCGCGGCGATTGGCATCATTTACCAAACCGTCCAGCATATCGCGGCGCGACGTCAACATATGCTCCATTTCGAGGTTGAACTTGTCCATCGACTTATCAACCAGGCTCGAGACATCATCCAGACGCTCGGAGATTTTGTTGCCGGTGGTTTCAAGCCTGCCGGTCAGTTGCAACGAAACGTTTTCCAAACGCTGGTCTATATCTGTTGCAGCGCTGGCAAGCTGATCGGCCAACAAGCCTTGCGTGCCTGACATATGCTTAGCGAATATGCCCGAAGCTTCTTGCAATTTGTCGCTTGACGTTTTGGCAGCGGTGTTAAATTCACCTACGGATCTATCAATGCGGTTGAGGAGCAGGCCAGTTTCTTGTTCAAAGCGCCCTGAAATTTGCAACGTCGTTTCGCCCAAGCCTTCGGCGAATGCATCGCGCGCGTTGCCCAAATCTGAGAAGATGCGGCCAGATGCGCCGTCGAGGCTTTCGACAAAGCGCTTGCCATGGCTGTCAAGCCTGGTGGTGGATTCTTTGGCAGCAAGATCCAACCGATCGGTGGCTTCATTGAATTGTTGTTCAATTTCCGACGCTGTAAAGTTCAAACGGTCATTGATCTGCGAACTGGTGGTGTCAAAACGCTCGGTAAGCTCTGAGCTGACGCGCTCTAGGCGCTCAGTCACGTCTGAATTTGTAGACTGCAACCGACCTGTGAGATCTGAACTGACGCGGATGAGACGCTCAGTTACGTCGGCGTTTGTAGATTGCAAATGATCGGCAAGCTCTGAGCTGACCCGGTCAATGCGGCCCGTCATTTCATTATTGGTTGAATGCAGGCGGTCAAAGATTGTGATACTGGTGTCTTCCAATTTGGAAATG
>DATCEN010000392.1:0-17908 GCA_036510015.1 Aestuariivirga sp. | reverse complement strand
GACGATCAGCCCCCACCAATTTTTAAACATGAAGTCGATTGTCGCACGACTCGTTCCTGGAATAACTTTTTCTACCATTGCCGAGTCCTCGATTTGAAAATGAACCTAGTACAAAACTTCAACCAAATACAATCCATCCGGCGGGCACACCGGGCCGCAGCGTGAACGATCCACCGCCTCCAAAGCGAGGCGCATTTCAAGCGGATGCCATTTTCCAACACCCACTTGCACAAGGCTGCCCACCATGGAGCGCACTTGATGATGCAGGAATGAACGCGCCTCAGCGCGGATTTCCACCATCTCGTCAAAGCGCATCACATCAAGGCGGTCTAAGGTCTTAATCGGCGATTTAGCTTGGCATTCCGCAGCGCGAAACGTTGTGAAATCATGCTTGCCGACGAGATGCTGTGCCGCTTCATGCATGGCATCCACATTCAAAGTTTTAGGCACATGCCAAACCTTGCCACGATCAATGGTGGGCGGAGCGCGGCGATTGAGAATGCGGTAAAGATAGCGCCTGCCAATGGCAGAAAATCGTGCTTGAAAATCTTGGCTCACTTGTTCAGCCGAAATCACGCTCACGGCATGGGGCCTAACATTGCCATTGATGGCATTACATAAAATAAAGGGATCCCATTCTTTAGGTGAATCAAAATGTGCAACTTGGCCCAGTGCGTGAACGCCCGTATCAGTTCTACCCGCGGCTTGTAACACCAGCGGTTCGCCGTGAAGAAGTGCTAGGGCATTTTCCAAAACATTTTGCACGGTCTGGCCATTTGGTTGCGCCTGCCAGCCGAGAAAATTCTGGCCATCATATTCGATGGTGAGTTTATACCGGGGCATTAGCTCGCCACTGTTCCAGCGGGTACTGAAAAGCCGCGCAGGAAGGTTGCCGCATCCATCGGGCCTTTGCCTTCGCGTTGTAAATTGAGAATGCGAATGGCGTCAGACGCACAAGCAAAGGTGAGCACACTGTCCAGCGCCGTGCCAGCCTCGCCATGCAATTGAACAACCTCCACATTCAACAATTTGACACGTGCGCCAGCGATCATGCACCACGCACCTGGAAAAGCTGATAGGCCGTGAATGTGGTTGCGCACTTGCTCGGCTGGCAAATTGAAATCGATATGGGCCTCAGCCTTGTCAATCTTCTTGGCGTAAGTCACACCGTCTACGGCCTGCGGTGTTCCGTGTACGGACGGGATTTGCAACGCTTCCACAACTAGCTTTGCACCCAAAATTGCAAGCTCATCATGCAGTGAGGCCGATGTGGTTGCGGGTTTGATAGGTATAGCTTTCATTCTTATCACCGGCCCGGTATCCAACCCCTCTTCCATGCGCATAATGGCAACTCCGCTCTCCTTATCGCCGGCCATAATGGCGCGTTGAATGGGGGCAGCACCGCGCCAGCGCGGCAAAAGCGAGGCATGGATGTTGAAGCAGCCAAACAAGGGCGCATCAAGTATCGGCTTTGGCAACAGCAATCCATATGCCACCACAACGGCTGCATCGGCTTTCAGCGCCGCAAAGCGCTGCTGCTCCTCAGATGATTTAAGCGAGAGGGGTGTTCGCACCTCGATGCCCAAACTTTCAGCCAGAACATGCACCGGCTGTTTCTGCACCTCAAGCCCACGGCCTTTGGGGCGCGGCGGTTGCGAATAAACACAAACCACCTGATGCCCAGCAGCGATCAGCGCCTTCAACGCATGGGTTGAGAAATCGGGTGTGCCCATGAAAACTAGGCGCATCGGCTGGCCCTCACAACTTGCCCAGCTTATCGGCTTTACGGAACTTTTTTAAAACCCGGTCGCGCTTCAGCTTGGATATATGGTCAATGAACAGCACACCGTCGAGGTGATCAATTTCATGCTGCAACACCGTTGCTACGATGCCCTTGGCATGGATTTCCTGTGCGTCGCTGTTGCGGTCCAGATAGCGCACGTTAACTTCGATTGGCCTTTCCACCATTTCAAAAAACTCAGGTATGGAAAGGCAGCCTTCCTCATAATCACCCAGTTGGGCTGATGACCAAATAATCTGCGGATTGGCCATAAACAGTGGTTTTGCCGGCTCGCCATCGCGTGCCACATCCACGACCAATTGGCGCAAGGGCACACCCAGCTGAATGGCGGCAAGGCCAATGCCCGGGGCGGCATACATGGTTTCCAGCATGTCATCAAACAGCTTGCGCGCCGCCACATCCACGCTTTTCAGTGGCTTGGAGATTTGGCGCAGGGTTTTCTCATCCGGCAATGTGACTATGGGTTTAATGGCCATGATTCCAGCAATATGCGAGGCAGGCGTTAGGGTCAATTGCCGCCTCTTGCCTTTTCACGCCTATCGCCCCATATACGCCCTCGAGAGGTTGGCCTGCGGACGTTTCGCTCGCCAACCGGGTCAGAGCCGGAAGGCAGCAGCCCTAACGAGACCGTAATGGGTTGCTCGTCCAGCCTCTCACTTTTCCAATTCTGGCATCTTTATTGTCGCCTTGCGCTGAAGGTGCGCTAATCTAGCCCCATGACGGATTCCTCCACCAACCCTACGCCTTACCGCGTTCTGGCGCGTAAATACCGCCCCAGGGATTTTAACGACCTCATCGGCCAGGAAGCCATGGTGCGCACGTTGACCAATGCTTTTGCGTCTGGTCGCATTGCCCAAGCCTATATGCTGACGGGCCTGCGCGGCATTGGCAAAACCACCACGGCGCGGCTTATTGCGCGGGCGCTGAATTACCCCGCTGGAGCTTCCGTTGAGATGCCGGAACTCACCGCACAGTGTGAGGCGATTTTAGAATCGCGCCACATGGATGTGATCGAGATGGACGCCGCTTCCAACACCGGCGTTGATAATATGCGCGAGATTATTGATCAGGTGCGTTATGCGCCAGTGCAAGCGCGCACCAAAGTTTACATCATTGACGAAGTTCACATGCTTTCCAAAAGCGCTTTCAACGCTTTGTTGAAAACACTGGAAGAGCCACCCCCGCATGTGAAATTCATTTTTGCCACAACTGAAATTCGCAAAGTTCCGGTCACTATTCTATCGCGCTGCCAGCGCTTTGATTTGCGTCGCCTAGATGTCGCCACGCTGCAAAAGCATTACGCCAAAATCTGCGGGTTGGAAAAAGTTGCGGCCGAAGACGAGGCTTTACGCCTCATCGCCAAAGCCGCCGAGGGTTCAGTGCGTGATGGGCTATCACTGCTCGATCAGGCCATCGCTTATGGTGATGGCGCAGTGAAAACGGCTGACGTGATGAACATGTTGGGTCTTTTGGAAAAAGGCCAAGTGATCAACTTGTTTGAAGCGGTGATGGCGGGTGACTTAACGCGGGCCTTGGAAGAAGTTGACCGACAATATCAAGCTGGTGGCGATCCTGAAACCATTCTCACGGATATGGCGGATTTCACCCATTATGTTACGCGGCTGAAAGTGGTGCCAAATTCTGCAGCCCTTGATGCTTCACGCACCGAGGAAGAAAAGCAAAAGGGCATGGATTTCGCGAAACGTCTTTCCATGGCGCATCTATCGCGCTGCTGGCAGATGTTGCTGAAAGGCGTTGGCGAAACTGCGCAAGCCGCACAGCCAATCATGGCAGCTGAAATGCTGATCATAAGGCTCGCACATGCGGCCAATCTGCCGTCGGGTGAAGACTTGATGAAGCAGCTGCAGGCACAGCCCACACCCACGCCACGAATTGCGCCGCAAGCCTCTATGCCCCAACGGGAAGCGATGAGCGAAGCGCGCGCCTTGTCTCAGGCCAAGCCAATTCATACTGAAATTGGCCATGATAATCAGCCACAGGCGCGGATTAGAAGTCTCGCTGATGTGGTGGCGCTGGCCAAAGCAAAGCGCGATATCAAATTCCAAATCGATCTGGAAAAATTCATCCGCCCGATCAGTGTTGCTGATGGCAAAATTGAACTGGTGTTAGAGCGCGGCGCAGATCCAAGCCTTGCCAATGAGCTGTCGCGCAAGCTCGAAGCATGGACAGGCCGACGTTGGATCATTGCGGTTTCAACACAAGGCGGTGAGGCCACTGTGGCCCAGCAAAGAAAAGACGCCAAAGATTCAGCCTTCAAATGGGCCAAGGCGCAAGCTGATGTTCAAGCAGTGCTAAAAGCTTTTCCTGGTGCCGAGATATTAAACGTATCTGAAGTTGAACCCGTTTCCACTCCCGAAGAGGCAGAAGATGAATCTCGCTGATATTATGAAACAGGCCGGCCAAATGCAGGCCAAACTGGCCGATGTTCAAGAAAAGCTTGAGCACCTGTTTGTGCAGGGCCAAGCTGGCAATGGCCTCGTAAAAATCACCATGACAGGCAAATTCGCCGTGCGCGCCGTGGAGATTGATCCTAGCCTCATGCAAACGGGCGAGCATGAAATCTTGGAGGATTTAATACTCACGGCCTTGGGAGATGCCAAGGCCAAGGCAGAAGTTGCGGCGGCAGAGGAAATGAAATCCGTCACTGCTGGAATGCCTTTGCCACCTGGCATGAAGCTGCCGTTTTGAGAGTTGCCGTTTTATGAAACGCCAAGCCGGACCAGAGGTTGAACGCTTGATCCAACTTCTTGGCAAGCTGCCGGGCCTTGGCCCGCGTTCAGCGCGCCGTGCGGTTTTACATCTGGTTAAAAACCGCGACAAACTTATGGCACCGCTGACGTCTGCACTGGCTGATGCCCATGACAAAGTTGTGGAATGTCATATCTGCGGCAATGTAGATACGCTTGATCCTTGCACCATTTGCGCAGATCCACGCCGCGATCAAAACACTTTATGTGTGGTGGAAGATGTGGGCGATCTCTGGGCGCTGGAACGCGCTGGGGCATGGAACGGTCAATATCATGTTTTGGGCGGCACACTTTCGGCCTTGGGCGGCGTGCGCCCGGAAGATTTGAATATCGACACATTGGTTGCACGCTGCTCCGAAGGCAAAATTAAGGAAGTCGTTTTGGCCAATAACGCCACCATTGAGGGCCAAACCACCGCGCATTACATCACTGACCGCTTAAAGGGTCTTGGCGTTATGGCCACAAGACTTGCACATGGGGTGCCTGTGGGTGGCGAATTGGATTATCTTGATGAAGGCACGTTGACGCAGGCCATGCGCGCCAGACGGCCGATGTGAAATGCATACGCCGCTGATTGAGCAAAGCTATGCCGCATTGCCGGAGCTGCTTTATACTCGCGTTGAACCACAGATAGTTGCTGCATCGAAATTGGTGATTGCCAATGATGCATTAGCAGCAGAGCTTGGGATTGATCGTGATTGGTTGCACAGTGCTGATGCCTTGCAGCTACTGGCGGGCAATGCAGCGCCACCTCATGGAAGCGTTATCGCCATGGCCTATGCCGGACATCAGTTTGGCGGCTTCAATGCGCGCCTTGGCGATGGTCGCGCTTTGTTGCTGGGCGATGTTGTTTTGAACGATGGCACAAGACGCGAGCTTCACCTCAAAGGTTCAGGCCGCACGATTTATTCACGCGGTGGAGATGGGCGCGCAACACTTTCGGCCATGTTGCGCGAATATATTTTAAGTGAAGCCATGGCGGCATTGGCGGTTCCCACCACAAGGTCTTTGGCCGTGGTGGAAACCGGTGAGCGCGTATTTCGCCAAAGGCCGGAGCGTGGAGCGGTTCTCACGCGCGTTGCAAAGAGCCATGTGCGGGTTGGCACGTTTCAATTTCTAGCGGCGCGTGGTGAAACCAAAGCAATAGAAGCTCTCATGGCCCACGAGATTGCGCGTGCCATGCCGAACGTTTCAGGTGCGCGAGAATTTTTAGCGGAAGTTTTATCGCGGCAGGCGCGGCTGATTGCACAATGGATGAGTTTCGGATTTATCCACGGGGTTATGAATACGGACAATGCACAAATTGCTGGCGAGACGATTGATTATGGGCCTTGTGCCTTTATGGATGGGTTTGATCCGCAGAAAGTGTTCTCATCCATCGATGAAAATGGCCGCTATGCCTATGACAAGCAGCCGATGATTGGATTGTGGAATATGACGCGCTTAGCAGAGTGTCTTTTACCATTGTTGGATGAGAACCGCGAAGCTGCGATCAAAATTGCGGAAGCAGAACTTGGGCAATTCATGCCGCTGTTTGAGGCTGAATTTGAAAAACGCATGTTGGCGAAGCTCGGCATCATTGAACTTTCCCATGCACAATTCATTACCAAAACCTTGCTAAGCATGGCAAATGCGCGGGCGGATTTTACACGCTTCTTTACGGCGCTGACGCGCGGTGACGACATGAAACGTTTCTTCAGTTCTGATTTAGCGCATGATGAATGGCTAGCAGAATGGAATGTTTTGCGTGCGCGAGACGCAACTGCGCTCATGCAAAAACACAATCCGGTTTACATCGCGCGCAATCACCGCGTTGAGGCGGCTTTGGGCGCTGCCGAAGATGAAAACTATTTGCCGCTGCATCAGTTGTTGTCGGCGGTGCAAAATCCATTCACAGCGCGCGCAGATTTAGTGGAGTTTGAAAATGCACCCGATGCACAAGAAGAAGTGTTGCAGACGTTTTGCGGGACGTGACTACTTAATCAACCTTGGCTTGGGTGCCACAGCTTGCACTTCGTCCAGCTCTAGGCTTTCAATTTTGCCTGCCCGCTTGACTATCTTTTCAGTTGAAGTTTGCAGTTGATCCAAATCCACATTGGCTTGGCTGAAATGGGTTTGTAGTTTTACAACGCGCTCATTCATGCGGCTTACATCTTCGAGCAGCTTCACCACCTCAGCTTGAATAACACCCGCCTGCTCTCGCATGGCAACATCGCGCACGATGGCCTGCATGGTTTGAACGAGCAGCATTAAAACATTGGGTGAGGCCAAAATCACCCGTGATTTATGGGCGCGCTGCACCACGTCTTCAAAGCGCTCATTGAGTTCAACATAGACTGATTCAGATGGCACAAACATAATAGCCGTTTCATGGGTTTCGCCATTGATCAGATATTTCTCGGCAATGTCTTTGACATGCCGTTGCACATCAGATTTAAGCTGGGCTTCTGCGGCGCGCCGCGATGTATCATCCTGTGCGGCACGCATCGCATTATAAGCTTCCAGCGGGAACTTCGCATCAATCACCAGCTTAAGGCGCGAATCTGGTAGCGAGATTACACAATCCGGCCTTGTGCCATTGGAAAGTGTTGCTTGAAAAGCATAGGCCTTGGAATGCAGCCCGTCAGAAATAATCGCCTCCATGCGGCCTTGCCCAAAGGCACCTCGGGTCTGCTTATTGGAAAGAATATCTTTCAAAGAGAGCATCTCATTGGAGAGCATCGCCAGATTTCCCTGCGCCACATCAATCACCGCCAGGCGTTCGTTAAGCTGGTTCAAAGAAAGTGCTGTGCGTTGCGTTTGATCGGCTAGGCCTTGGCCCATCCGGTGGCTCATCGCTTCCAGCCGCTCATCCAAAGTGTGCTGAATGGCCATTTGGCCGCCTTGTGAAGTTTGACTGATTTGGCCGAGCATGCCGGCGAGTTCGGCCATGCGGTATTCCAGATCAGCGTTGCGCGCCGAAGCTTCAAAGCGTTCAGCCTTACGGCCACTTTGCGCGCGGAAAGCAAGAATGAGCGTGATGATAATCAGAGCAAACAGCGCAATAGCACCCCACTGCAAAAGCTCTGTGAGGGAGACGCTATAGCCGCCGATTTGGATAACAGTTGGATTGAAGATCATGGGGTGAAGCTAGCAGATTCGCCGCCACAAAACAGGTAGGGCCCGGCCACCAACGAGGCGGCACGGGCCCCTGGCTTACACCTGCTCGGGACGGCGACATGAGCAGGCTAAAACCGTTGGCGAAGCTGGCGGTGCAGTGAGGCGATAAGGAAGCGCGATACTGTCGTCACAGAGGTGATTTTGCGGCGGCAGTGTGGCGCTAAACCCCTAAGCGCTTGATACTGCTTATGGGCGTGTGCGAACGTGCGACAACATCCTGCAGCAAATCGCTCGTCACTTTCATATAGTGGCCATTGGCGTGAATCATTTGCGTGGCTGATTGCATAATGCCAATATGATTCGGCCAGAAAACCAGATCGCCGCGCTGCAGTTTGCTGTGATCTTGCACCGTCAAGCCCAAGGTTTTTTCTTGCATATCCGAATCACGCGGCGCCTCAATGCCCGATGCTTGCAGCGAGATTTGCGCAAGACCAGAACAATCAAGGCCCGCATGAGTTTTACCACCCCAATAATAGGGGACATTGAGAAAACGTTCTGCCACCGCAACGAAATCATTTTCGTGTTTGCCCAAGACCGAAAGATGCGAGGCATGCATTGCGCCACCTGTGGCCAAACAGGCATAGATACCTTGTAAATGAGAAACTGTGACTTCGCTGTTCAAATAGAGTGGTTGTGCCGGTTGTGATTTGAGGTCTGGGCCCGCAAAGAGAATAGTAGCGATATTCGAAATGAAATGCGTTGGTGCAGTGGGAGCCCCAAGGTTTTGCTCTTGCACATAACCCACATAACCATCGCGCTTCAGCCTTACCCAAGCCCAGCCATTGCGCTTTTCAAAGACCTCACACACTTCGCCGAATAAACCTTGCGAAATTTGTATCGCATCAGGTGCTGGTGTTGTGTGAATGGGGGCAACTGGCACCGCAACGCGCGCTGCAACCGGCTTTATATAGTGCTGTGCGTGCACACGCCCGCGCAACGATTCATCGGCCAAATCGGCACGAAAGACATTCAAACGTGGATCAAGTTTTTCCATCACAGGCCTTTTGATGCGGCGCTGATTTCATCCGCCATGTGTTCCAGAAACAACGAACCCTTCACCGTGCGTTGAATTAGCACGTTGCGTAAATCTTTGTCATCGCGTTTGCGTGTCACCAAGTCCAACTTACCCATGGCATCCAAGGCGCGGGTGATAACAGGTTTGGAAACGTTAAGCTTGGCCGCCAGTGCACGCACGGTGTGGGGTGGCGGCTCTAAATATATGGTCAGCAAAATGGTGATCTGGCGCAACGACAAATCCGCTTTATCTCCGCGCACTTGGGCAAGGCCAACTCCGTGCCAGAGGTGCAAAGCTTGCGCAGTTGTAAGCGGATTGAGCATAGCACAGCCAATTGTTTCGGATGCGTTCCATATTTCACCCGCCAGCAAGGCATTGCAAGCTATTTTGCAAAGCGCTCAGCGATCGCCCCAAAGCAGGCGCGCAGCGCTTGGGCCTCACCACCCTTGGGGCGGCCGGATTTAGAAGTTGGCGTCCAGCCAAAAATGTCAAAATGGACGTAAGTCTTGGCATGTTCCACAAAACGCTTGAGAAACAGAGCCGCAGTGATTGAACCAGCAAAGCCGCCTTGGCCTGCGTTGTTGATATCTGCTAGGGGCGATTCGATCAGCGCAAAATATGGCTTCCATAACGGAAGCTGCCACAGCGGATCATTGGTGGCAGTGGCATGGTGGCTAAGCCTTGCAGCAAATGCTGCATCATCAGTATAGAATGGCGGCAGATCTGGCCCCAACGCCACACGCGCCGCACCGGTGAGTGTGGCCATGTCGATCAACAGATCAGGTTTTTCTTCATCGGCCAGGGCCAATGCCTCACACAAAACCAAACGGCCTTCAGCATCGGTGTTGCCGATTTCAACCGTCAGGCCTTTGCGGGTTTTGAACACATCGCCGGGCCTAAATGCGTTGCCTGCGATGGCGTTTTCAACGGCTGGGATTAACACGCGCAAGCGCACGGGCAGATTTGCTGCCATGATCATTTGGGCAAGGCCCAGCACATTAGCGGCACCACCCATATCCTTTTTCATAATCAACATGCCAGCCGAGGGTTTTATATCCAGCCCACCAGTATCAAAGCAAACGCCTTTGCCAACCAGTGTCACTTTTGCATGGCGCGCACTGCCCCAAGTGAAATCAATCAGGCGGGGGCTGCGCGGCGAGGCTGCCCCCACAATGTGAATAAGTGGAAATTGCTTGGCGAGCTTGGCGCCTGTCGTGACGCTGAATTTTGCGCCATGGGCCTTGGCCAGTTTGCGAGACGCCAATTCCAATTCATCCGGCCCCATGAGATTGGCTGGGGCGTTGATAAGATCGCGCGCGAGGAAGGCAGCATCCGCTTCGCGCTGAACCGCTTTAACATCCACGTCGTTAGGCAAAACTAAACGCACCAGCTTGGCTCTGATGGGGCGGAAGGGATCATATTTATAAAGTTCCAAGGCCCAGCCCAGCGCCACCAAATGGGCGTGTTCAGGGGCTTTTCCAAAACGATAAGTGCCAGCCGGAAGCTTTGATGAAATCGCTCCCAGCGCAAAGGGATCAGCATCTGCGGCTGGCGCACCCACCAACCACTGCGTCACATCTCCTTGAGGTGAAGTGAGAGCCAGCAAAGTTCCGGCGGCGGCCTCAAAGCCCTGGGCTGTGGCAAGGCGGCGCAATTGTGCATCGGCCTTGGCCAATTCCTCTTTGCTTATCACGCTCAAAAGCGTGGCTTTATCAGTCGTGGCCGCAACCAAAATTAACTCTGCATTAACCATTTGAAACCCCATGATTCTGGCTGTTTACATGGTTAATGATTTGTTGAGGAAATGCCAGCATCATCGTCTCCATGAAGCGCCATGTATTGCCATTGTTGACGACTGCCCTGCTCGCCGTTGCGATTGCTGGCTGCACGAACAAGAGTGCAAAATTGGACTCTGATCCTATTACCACAGGTTCCACCTCAACGGCAGCGCCCGCTGGTGGAGTTGGCTCATATATTAAAACGAGGGAATTAGAGCAGGCTTGGCAACAAAAACCTGGCGATGAAACCATTGGGTTGGCTTATGCAGATGCCTTGAACAAGCTAGGCCAACAGAATGCCGCACTTGATGTTCTGAAAACGGTTTCGGTGGCCCATGGTAATGACGCTTTAGTGCAAGCGAAAATCGGAAAGCAGTTTTTGGCAGCCGGGAGGCCGGGCGAAGCTGTCACTGTTTTGGAACGTGCTGCTGTTGCCAATTCAACCGATTGGAAAATTTTTTCCGCATTAGGCACGGCCTATGACCAGCAAGGCCAATATGAGCAGGCCCGCAGTCAATATAATAAGGCTTTGGCACTACAGCCGGGATCAATCGCGGTGCAAAATAATTTGGGCATGTCATTTGCCTTACAAGGCAAACTGCCTGAAGCCGAAAAAGTTTTGAACATGGCGTTGGCCGAACCCGGCAGTGCAGCAATTCCACGCGTGCGCCAAAACTTGGCTTTGGTGGTGGGCTTGCAAGGCCGCTTCGATGAGGCGCGCAAGATCGCCGCAGCGGATTTGCCGCCAGCGCAAGTGGAAATGAACCTCGCTTATTTACAGCAGATGCTGGCAAAGCCAAACACTTGGGCAGAACTTTCCAAAGATAACGCTGCTAATTAGCTTTCGTGTGTGAATTGAATGCGGCCATCGCACTTAACGCGGACTGATCACAAAGGCGTAAATCTTGGCGGAACCAGAGAATAGATTTTTGCATTTATCTGATACGTTCAGAAGCGAGAAAAGTTCACTTTCACAATAAAAAAGCCCCGCCATTTCTGGCAGGGCTTTCACGATGAATTACAATCTATTTCGCTGCCAGTTTGGCCGCAATCTTGGCCACATGGTTCCCTTGGAAATGCGCTGCTTCCAATTCTTGCTTGGAAGGCATACGGCTGCCATCGCCCCCCGCCATGGTGCCCGCACCATAAGGTGAGCCACCGCGAATTTCATCAACGCCCATCTGGCCTTGATATGAATAAGGCAAGCCAACAATAATCATGCCATGATGCAAAAGAGTCGTGTGGAATGAAAGGATCGAGGATTCCTGACCGCCATGTTGCGTCGCTGAGGCGGTGAACACTGAACCCACTTTGCCAACCAGTGCTCCCTTCATCCAAAGACCGCCAGTTTGATCCAAGAAATGCTTCATGGGCGAGGCCATCATGCCATAGCGTGTAGAGGCCCCGAAAATAACCGCATCATAATTTGCCAAATCATCTGGCTTGGCGATGCTTGCTTTTTGTTCGGCTTTGAAATGCATCGCAGCAGCGGCAACTGGGTCGGCGATATCTGGAACGCGCTTCACGTCAACTTGCGCGCCAGCTTCTTTTGCACCTTCAGCGGCGGCATAGGCCATGGCTTCAATATGGCCCCATGATGAATAATAGAGAACGAGAACTTTTGCAGACATTTGAATTTCCTTTGTTAAATCGTTGCGAGTTTGATGAGTTCGTTGAGATCAAGACGCGCCGTCAACATTTTGAGTTTGCCCTGCGCATCTTTCGGCCATTCAGCTTTGGGGCGATCCCAATAAAGCTCCACGCCGTTTTGATCAGGATCGCGCAAATAAAGCGCTTCGGAAACACCGTGATCAGATGCACCGTCAAGCTCTATGCCCGATGAGACCAAGCGTTTCAGTGCATTGGCGAGATCAACCCGCGTGGGGTAAAGAATAGCAGTATGGTACAGGCCCGTGGTGCCGGGCGGTGGCGCAGAGCCGCCTTTGCTTTCCCAGGTGTTCAGGCCGATGTGGTGATGATAGCCGCCAGCCGAGACGAAGGCTGCGTCAGTGCCATACAATTGCTGCAGCTCAAAACCCAAAACACCGCAATAGAAATCCATCGCGCGCTTGACGTCTGAAACTTTCAGATGAACGTGGCCGATATGGGTGCCGGAGGGAATAATATATTCGTTTGCCATGATTTGTAACTTTCTAAGTTACTAAATAGGTAGTCGATGTCCGAAAATCAAGAGGCAAACGCAAATAAGTGGATAGCCGAATAGCGCAGTGGGCAAGCGGGATAATTTATCGCTAAATGCGCCCAAAGGATAACGCCATGCCATTCAAGGCCCCGCATAATCTCACTGTCGTCAATCATCCTCTGGTTTTGCACAAACTCAGCCTGATGCGCGATAAAACCACGCCTACGGCAGTGTTTCGGCAGTTGCTGCGCGAGATTAGCTTGCTTTTGGCTTATGAAGTGTGCCGCGACCTACCCATCGCATTGAAGCGTATTGAAACCCCAGTGGCCGCCATGGATGCACCCTTTATCAAGGGCAAGAAGCTGGTCATCGTTTCAGTTTTGCGCGCCGGCAACGGCCTGTTGGAGGGAATGCTTGATCTGCTTCCTTCAGCAAGAGTGGGCCATATTGGCCTCTACCGCGACCCCAAAACTCTTCAGCCAGTGCAATATTATATGAAAGTGCCGGAAGACATCGATCAGCGTCAAACCATTGTGGTTGACCCCATGTTGGCCACTGGCAATTCAGTCGCTGCAGCTGTCAGCCGCCTCAAGGAAAAAGGTGCACGCGATTTGCGTCTGTGCACTTTGCTTTCAGCGCCTGAAGGTGTCACCCGCTTTCATAATGCGCATCCTGATGTGCCGATTTTCACCGCGGCTGTGGACGAAAAGCTTAATGAGCATGGCTATATTGTGCCAGGCCTCGGCGATGCCGGTGACCGAATGTTTGGAACAAAATAACGATCCGTTAATCATCAGGTGCATTTGGTTTAGATTTTAAGACTTGTGGCAAGGATTGGCGACTTAAGGTGCCTTCCATGTCAACTGTTCTTGCCTCTGCTTTTCGCCGCGCTGACGGCACGCCGCGCCGCGTGCTTTATGCCGAGGATCAATTCACATCGCGCGTGGTCACCACCGCTATGCTTGAGCGCATGGGCTTTGAAGTTGATGCTGTAGAAGATGGCGAACTGGCGTTGAGTGCCGCGCGCGGTGATCGTTATGATGTCATCCTACTTGATATTGAGATGCCAGTGATGGACGGCGTTACTGCAGCACGCTCCATCCGCTCAGAGCTTGCACATTGTGCGGCAACCCCGATTTTGGCATTATCGGCCTTCTTAGCAGATTCGACTGAACATTCCGTTTGGCGCGATGCCTTTGATAGCGCCGTGCCGAAACCAGCAAATTCCAATGAATTGATGAACGCCATGACCAAGGCCGTGGCAGAGCATGATCAACGCTTGCTGCTGCCTGCAAGGCCCAGCACGGAAGATCTGCTTTCAGCCCTCAAAGCGTCCCTGCCAAGTGGTGCGTGGCGCAGGGTTTCTGCCGCTGCTGGTGCTGAGATGGCCCATCTTATCAATGCACTGAGTGCTGTGCAGGAAGCAGCAGATTTAGAATCGCAACAACAGATTTCGCGCAGGTTGACACAAATCGCTTCCAGTTTTGGCGCGGTGCAAGTGGCTCAGCTTGCAGCGGGCAGCGATGTTCAGCAACTACGCTCAGCCCTGGCTGATTGGGCGTTATAAACGCAATCACATTACCGTCATCGTTTATGCGTTAGTCTTGCCAGCGAGCCTGATTTAACTGTAACCTTGGTTGTGCCGATATTTTCACCGGGAGAAAGTCATGAAATTCAATTTCAAAGTTGCTGTTGTTACGGGGGTGCTCGCACTTTCTATGGGCGCTGGCCTGGCCTATGCGGCATTGAGCGCTGATGAAGCTATCACAGCGCGCAGGGCTTGCATGAAAATGGGCCATGGCGGCGTGCTTGGCGTGGCAGTTCCAATGTTCAAAGGCGATAAGCCTTTTGATGCAGCAGCACTAAAAGTGGCTTTTGATACTGAAGACAAACTCTGCGCCGATTGGTCAATGTGGTGGGCGCCTAATCTTCTTAAGGGAGATAAGGTAGCAACTCACGCCAAAGCTGAGATTGGCACAGATCCAAAAGGCTTTGATGCTGCCGCGGGGGCTTGGTATCAAGCTGACCAAAATTTGCGTAAGGCAACTGATCTGGCCAGCTTTAAGGCCGCCTTCCCAGCTGTTGGCAAGGGTTGCCAGGGCTGTCACGAAAAATTCCGCGCGCCGCTGCAATAACACATTTAAACGATGAAATTGAATTTCCGAGCCCTGACACTCATTGCAGTGTTAGGGCTTGTCGTTTTCCGATACTTGAGTGCTGAGCACCCGCTGAGCCTTGCATCAATTCCCCAGCACACAGCTGATGTTGAAAATGGCAAGTTCATCTTTAATGTGGGGGGGTGTATTTCCTGCCATGCCTCACCCGCTGACGCTGAAGTGCCTTCCGGCGGCAAGCCACTAAAAACTCCAATCGGAGTGCTTTATCCACCCAATCTGACACCTGACCCTGAAACTGGCTTAGGCGGCTGGAGTGATTTGGATTTTGTGAATGCCATGCAGCGCGGGCTGAAGCACGGTGGCGGGCACCTCATTCCGGCCTTTCCCTATACGTCTTTTGCTAAAATGAAGGTGGAAGATGTGCTGGATGTGAAGGCCTATCTGGCCAGCTTGCCGCCCGTAAAAAATGCCGTCCCTCAAGATGAAGTCTTTGCTCTGCCGCTTGTACGGCGCGGCCTTGGGCTGTGGAAGTGGATTGGGCTTGATACCACACCTTGGGCGGCAGACCGCGCACAATCTGAAAGCTGGAACCGAGGGGCTTATCTGGTGAACGGCCCCGGCCATTGCCAAGAATGCCACACACCACGCAACCTGTTCATGGCACTTGATAGTGCGAAGGCTTTTGCCGGTGGGCCACATCCAGATGGCACGGGCAAAGTGCCAAGCATGCGTGGGCTGGTGGCGCGCGGGCGCTTCAAGGATCAGGCTGATCTGGTGTTAGCTTTTCAGAATGGAGAAGTTTTGGGCTATGACCATATGAGTTCTGGCGGCATGGGCGAGGTGCAAACCAATCTCTCCAAATTGCCAGAAGCCGAATTGCAAGCCATCGCTGAATATGTGTTGAGTTTAAAATAAACTAGCCTTTAAACCTTCATTCCGCCGCATTCGGACTGTTTTCACAGTCACCATGTGGCTATATGAGGGTTGATTTCACCGTCAAGCAGTCGCATTAGAATTTGAAACCAAATTGGGGATTTTCATGGATCGTATCCGCATTCGCGGTGGCAATAAATTGAACGGTGTCATCAATATATCAGGGGCCAAAAACGCCGCCCTTCCGTTGATGATCATCCCTTTGCTCACAGCAGAAACCGTAACACTACATAATGTGCCGCGGTTGGTTGATGTGTCGCGGCTGCAACGCATTTTGCAAAACCATGGTGTTGATATTACAACAGCTGGCAAGCGCGTGGGCCAAATTGAACATGCTGGCGAAACCCTGAAAATTTCTGCCAAGCATATTGTGGATACGACAGCTCCTTATGATCTGGTTTCCAAGATGCGCGCTTCCTTCTGGGTTTTAGGTCCGCTGATTGCGCGCATGGGTGAAGCTAAAGTTTCGTTGCCCGGCGGCTGCGCCATCGGCACGAGGCCGGTTGATATGCATCTCCTCGCCATGGAAAAGCTCGGCGCGGAATGCGTGATCGACCAAGGCTACGTGATCGCCAAGGCCAAGAACGGCCTTAAAGGTGGACATATTTCATTCTCTAAAGTTTCAGTGGGTGCCACCCACGCGGCACTTATGGCGGCAGTTCTGGCGCATGGTGATACCGAAATCGAAAATGCCGCAACTGAACCTGAAATCACTGACGTGGCCGAATGCCTCGTCAAAATGGGTGCCAAGATTGAGGGCATCGGCACGCGCAATTTGAAGATCACTGGCGTTACATCACTGCAAGGTGCGGAACACACCGTGGTGGCCGACCGCATTGAGGCTGGCACTTATGCCATGGTGGCGGGCATGGCGGGTGGTGATGTCACTTTGCGTGGTGCTAGAGCTGATACATTAGAGAGCGCACTGGTTGCCATGCGCCGTGCGGGCATTGATGTGACCAGCAACAATGAGGGCATTCGCATCAAGCGCAACGGCTCAGCCATTCAGCCAGTTGATATTACAACTGATCCTTACCCCGGCTTCCCGACAGATTTGCAAGCGCAGTTCATGGGCTTAATGACCATGGCGCAAGGCAGCTGCCATATCCGCGAAACCATTTTCGAAAACCGTTTTATGCATGTGCAAGAACTGGCCCGTTTGGGCGCTGACATCCGTTTGCATGGCGACATGGCCGAAGTGCACGGCGTTGCCAAACTCACTGGCGCTGACGTGATGGCGACCGATTTGCGCGCTTCGGTTTCGCTGGTGATTGCAGGCTTGGCCGCTGAAGGTGAAACCATGCTGCACCGGGTCTATCATCTTGATCGCGGCTTTGAAGACCTCGAAGGCAAGCTTGCTGCTGTGGGCGCGGATGTCACGCGCATTGCCGGGGTATAGCGATGTTGCATTTAGTGGCGGCTGACGAGGCTGATCTTGCCATCATTTCTGCGCAAATGCAGGATGCCGTGATGCGGCGCGAAGATCTAGGCTTTGATGCCAAGCGCCGCCGCTTTAGTCTGGTGGCTAATCGTTTCGCTTGGGATGCGCTACCTGCCAAACAGCGCCGCCGTGCTGGTTTGCATTTTGATGATGTTGAAGCGGTGCAGTCTCTCGGTCTTGACAGACTTGAGGCCCAAAACGTGCTTTCACTTTTGGCCATCCATTTTGAAAAGACGGATGGGCTTTCAGGCCACATCATATTTTCTTTTTCGGGTGCAGCATCCATCCGTCTGCACGTTGCTTGCATAAACGGCTCTTTGGCGGATTTAGGTGGCACATGGGCAACAGCCAACACGCCACAGCATCAGGCCTAGGGCGTGGCCAAATCCAGCAACCGCCTTTCTGCCATCTCGGTTGATACGGGAATTGCATCAGCCACGAGCAAAGAGTCTGCCCAAGACCGCGCCTTGGCCATTCACGATTTGCTGGAAGGCAATCATTTCAGTTTAAGCAATGGCAAGCCGGGCCCTTACCGTTTGCACATAACTGCTGAAGCCCAAAGGTTAGTGTTGAATTTCAGCGCTGAAAATGGCCAGCATTTGCATTCCTTCGGACTGTCACTGAAACCTTTTCAACGCACGGTCCGCGATTATCTGGCGATCTGCGATAGTTATATTTTCGCCATCAATTCTTCCAACCCGCAGGCGGTTGAGGCCATCGACATGGCCAGGCGCGGGCTGCACAATGAGGGTG